>JALZLQ010000134.1 GCA_030858605.1 Chloroflexota bacterium | reverse complement strand
CATCGATCTTGGAGGGCGCTACCTCCGGGACCTGACGCTCGTAGGCGTACATCGCGGTCATGCCCGCCACGACCGGCTCGGACGAGGTGATCTGGGCATACAGGTCGACCAGTCGCTGCGTCGCCTCGTTGCGTGGCGCGTTCTGCACGACGTCGCGTGAGACGCCCACGCCCTCCGCGAACCGAAGCCACAGCTCGGCGAGATTCTCCTGGCCATGCTCCTCATCCCAGAGGTTGTCCAGGATGCCCTGGCGGACGTCCGGACGCTCCTCGCGCGAGTGCATCGCCGACAGGAAGCGCGGAAAGGCCGACTCGAACGCGAAGTACTGTCGCGTGTACTCCTGGAGCGCCTCCGTGGGCAGGGTGCCAGCGGCCCACTTGGTGTAGAAGGGATGCTTGAGCAGGTGACGCTCGTCGATCATCTGGTCGACGCGGTCGAGAAGTTCCATGCTGGTCCGTCCTCCTGGTGTGCTTGCGGTACTCGCGAGTGTAGCGCGCGACCGCGCCTGAGCCACGCTCATCTTCCGATCTCCAGCCAGCGTGCGTTGACACGTGGCCATTGCTGGTCTGGAGCACGGTCCACCGCAGCCTCGACCTCAGGGTCGTCCACCCCACCGGGATAGAAACGCCGCTCGGCAGTTGCTGCGATAGCGTACTGGCGGGGATCGCCAAGGGCGGAGCGGAGCACCTCGAAGCGGATGGCCGTCCCTTCCACCTCGAAGGTCCCGGGGAAGGATCCCACGGCCGTGGTCGTACTTGCTGCCAGGTCGATGAAGACCGCGGCGTAGTCGACGTCAAGCTCCAGCGCGTTGTTGGCGATGAGCCGGAAGTCCGGCTCGCCGTCATCGGTCGTGTCGATGTTGACGGTGTAGATGATCTGCTCCACATCCGGGCTGGCGGCCGGGGGCGGGGCGACCACGTTCAACTGGATGAAGACCGTCGCGACATCCACTCGGGCGCCAAGCCCGGTCAGGTCGACGGCACCGATGGCGTAGGTCGGCTGGTCGTCAGGATCGAGGGGGTCGCCCCGCGCATCGCTGATGCCGTCCTGTCGCGGCGGACCGGTCGGCGCGTCCGCGGATGGGATGACGATCGAAACGCCGGCCTCGATGGCGTCGGCATCCTCGATGTCCGGGTTCGCGGCCATGATCTGCCCCACGGAAACCCCGAAACGACTGGCGATGGAGATCAGCGAATCACCAGGCTGGACGATGTAAACCGTGGCCGTGGGGGCAGCAGTCGGTTCGGAGGGAGGGGTGGACATCGTGGGCGGCGTCAGCGAGGCAGTCGGGCCGCTGGCCGAAGGATCAACCGAGGGGCTCGCTGACGCGTCGGAGGTGGAAGTCGGGGTCACGACCGGTGGCGGCGCGGCCGTGCATCCGGCCAGCGTGATAGTGAGCAGGAAGCAGGCCTCGGACGCGGCGACCGCACGGGATCGCGGTCGCGCGCCCCACTTCTCGTGCCCGCGTCGTATGCGGTCCAGAACCCTCGTCATCGCGGCAAGTATCCTCTGCGTTGACATGAGTGCTTCGCGGCGACACTCCAGGCTCGCGTGGCTGGGACTTGTGGCGGTGCTCCTCGTGAGCGCCTGCGCCACGGAGGCGGGGTCGCAGCGGTCCGCCAACGAGCCTGCCGAGGCTGCGCACTGCGACCTCCTCACGGGCGCTCGTCGCACCGTGGACTACCACCTATCGCTGCTGCTGGCCCTGGACCACCGCGCCGCGGCGGAGGAGCTGAGTGGCTCGGATGCCCCGTTCCGCATCGACGCGGGCGCCTTTCGCACGGCCGTTGAGGCACTTTCCGTACTGAGCGGCACGGATGGCGAGGTGAACCGGCTCCGGCGCATCGGCCAGTTGCTGGAGGAGCACACTGGAGTGGAGGACCCTTTCGCGCATGGAAGCGGCACTGGCCAGCAACTTGCTGAGCTGGCGGACGGCGCATTCGGCGAGGTGCGCCTCGGTCTGGATTCGGCGCTTCAGGCGGTGGGCTGCCGTGTACGTTGACCAGCGGGCTGTGACACACAAGCTGTCACAGCCATCCATGAGGCTGCCTGCATGTGGAGTGATGCCCAACGGGCCAGAGGTGGCCGGACGGTGATCACGCGCCGACGGCGCTGAAGGGGGACGGGTTGATGAGGATCCGACAGGTACCCAGAGCCTTGCTGGACGATCCAGGCTCTCTTGCCAGGATCGGGCCTGGACGGCGCGGACGGCCACGAGGGGTCGCCGCGCGGGCAGGTACAGCAGCTCGCGACCGGCGAGGGCGGAACGAAGCTATCGTCAGGAGCGTGCTCAAGGCATTCGAGAGCCACGACTCGGCGGCTTTCCGGCAGCTCGTCGCACCGGACGCGCGGATGCGCATCGAGTCACCCTGTGAGGGGCCCGGTGACTTCGTCGGCGCCGAGGGCGTGACGGAGCGCTTCGCCCGATCGACCGACCTGCTCGCTCCGGGCACCACGGTCAGCATCAAGGACGTCCTGGCCAGCGACTCCCATGCGGCCGTCCTTTTCGAGGTTGACGATGGCCGGTCGAACGGATCGCCGTCCCGACGAGTGGCCGTCTACCGGCTATCCCGTGGCCGGATAAGAGAGAT
>JALZLQ010000115.1 GCA_030858605.1 Chloroflexota bacterium | reverse complement strand
TAAGCACCGCCGGGACCATTGTTAAGCTCGAAGTTCGGCCCCCAGATGAAGTTCTCGTCTGGGTCGGTGTTGTCCTTGAGGATGTCCACCGTGAGCCATGCCGCCTGCGGGCTCCAGACTCGGTTGGTCACCGGCTGCCCAGCCTCGTAGATGGTCGCGCCGTTGTCGTCCTGGATCTCCAGGATCGTTCGCGGCGCGGTCACCACGCCGCCGTTGCCGAACGCACCATATGTCGCCGTGAGTTCGTCCAGTCGGACCTCGACGGTACCGATGGCGGAGGCGAGGCCCCCCTCGGCGATGTGGTTGGGACCGCGCAGGAAGTTCATGCCCGCTCGGGCCGTGGCCTCGCCCACGGCCGCCGGGCCGACGCGGTCCATGGCGCGGATGGCGGGGATGTTGAGCGAGTACTTGAGGGCATCGCGGACGCGCACAGGACCTCGCTCTTCCCTGTCCGCATTCTTGGGCTGCCACTCGCGCGCGAATGACGTCGTCACGTCCAGCAGCAGGCTGCCGGGCGTGAGGGCGCGCTCGTCGAAGGCCGTCGCGTAGACCACCGGCTTGAAGGCCGAACCGGGCTGGCGGAAGCCCGCTGCCACATCGAAGTTGGGATCGAACTTGGCTGAGGCCAGGTCTTCGCGGTAGTAGCCGGCACTGCCCACGTAGGCCAGGATGTCACCGGTCTTGTAATCCAGTGCGGACAGGGCGCCGTTGAAGATGCCCGTACCCCTCAGGAGTGAGATCCACTCCCGGTCTTGCTGCAGGTCACCGTCCTCGATGGCCTGGTCGAATTGGGTCGTTTCCATCTGCGGCAGGATGGTCGCCGCCTCGATGTACTTCTCGGCCAGCACCTGGGCATCCATGTCCAACGTCGTGATGATGCGGTAACCGCCGGTCTCGGCGGGCTCTCGGTCAGCCAGAAGAACGTCCAGGTCCGCCTTCATGGCCCACACGAAGTGAGGCGCCTTGAAGACGATGGGCTGCTCGCCGATCAAGATGATCGGCTCGTCGAGGGCCGCTTCCAACTGCGCTGAGGTCATAGTGGTCCAGCGGCCGAAACCATCAGCCAGCGCGCGCAGGATGAAGTTGCGCCGGACGACTGGTGCAACGTCCGTACAGCCAGCGGCCGGACCGGAGCCACAGGTGGGCACGACCAGACGGCCGGAGGCGTCCTCCTCGGCGAAGCGGTACGGGTTGAGCGTCGAAGGAGACTGCGGAAGGCCGGCCAGCAGAGCCGCTTCAGCTGGCGTCAGCTCGTTCATCTGCTTGCCAAAGTAGACGTCAGCAGCAGCGGCGATCCCGTAGGCGCCCTGCCCGTAGAAGATCTGATTGAGGTAGGCCGTGATGATGCGTTCCTTGCCCTCCTCCGGGCCATACGTCTCGGTCACGAAGGTGGTCAGGTTGGCGGCCTGGATGATCTCCTTGGCCTTGCGCACGTAGGTGTCGGAGCCCGCCTCGATGACATCAGCCGGCAGCAGGCCGACCTGGGGCGCACGTACGAACTGTTGGGTGATGGTCGAGCCACCGCCGCGGTCACCGCCTCCACTCAGTACGTCAGCGATGGCCGATGCGATGGCGTTGGGGTCGTAGCCCTCGTTGGACCAGAAGGAGCGGTCCTCGACGGCGATGGTGGCATCCAGCACCATCTGGGGGATCTCATCGAATGCGACAACGTCCCGGCGCTCAGCCTGGAAGCGCGCCAGCTCCACGGTGCCGGTACGATCGTAGGCCACCGTCGGCTGGGCGAAGCGCAGTTGTTCGAAGCGGCTGACGTCCGGCAGATCGGCTGCCAGCGCGGCGAGGGTGGCGGTCGCCGTACCGCCGGCCACCACTCCACCGCCGGCGAAGACGACGACGATGCCCAGCAGCACCATGCCCAACACGAGTGGCACCATGCCGCCGCTTCGCTTGGGAGCGGGTCGGCTGAGGGCGCGCGCGAGCGCCACACGGGAAGCCAGAGACTCGGAGCCGGTGCGGCCCCTGGTCGGACGGATGCGTCTGGGTTGTGCTCTATATGCCACGGTTCAGATGATGACGGAGAACGATCCGGGATGCTCCCGGACCTCATACCGTACTACGCCTCCGGAAGCCCTCCGGATGACCCGGAGGTCATCTCGGAGCAAGGCGGTGCAGTAGGTCGTGAAGGCGCGCCACCACGCGGTCAGCGGCACGGTCGTGACCGTTGCGCTCAGGGTGGGAGGCGTCATCAGCCGCTGAGAAGGCCGCTCCCTCTCCGTTGCCGTTCGCCGCTTGGACCAGGTCGTGGGCGGCGCGGAGATCGCGCTCGACCTGGAGCCTCACGCGGTAGAGGACCTCCCACTCGTCCCAGGAGATGACGAGGTTGGCCAGCTCCTCGTCCACGCCCTGGACATCGCCGATAGCCTGGTCGATGGCCTTCGCCGTGTCGCCGTCGCTGGCCGCCACGGCGGCATCGACGGACCCTTTCACGGCCGAACGCGAGGCAGCCGCATCGGCGCTGCCAGAGGTGTCCGAGTCAGCGCCGTCGGCCGTGGCCGTGGCCGTGGCTCGTGAGACATGCCGCACCGACTCGACGCGCGCGGCGATGGCCGCCAGGCGGTCCTCGATGCGCTGTCCCTCCTTGCCGGCGGTCAGGTACGCGGCCGTGAATGGGAGGCGCGAAGCGATGGCCGCCCTGGCCCGCGCGACGGTCTCGGACTTGCCCAGGATCGAGACGTCCGACGGGTAGACCAGGATCTCCAGGTCGTCCGCGCTCATCATCGCCAAGTCGTCCGGCACGAGACCGCTCACGCCGGTCCCGCCCGCCCAGGCGAGCGCCTTGGCCGGCAGGGTCAGGGCCCGCGGTGCCGCACGCGTCGCCAGATCGAGGCCAGCTGCGCGCAGGGCGTCGTGGAGTGCGGCGGTGACCTTCTCATAGCCTGACGGCTTGACGATGAGCGGCACGTGCGCCGTCTCCCAGCGCTTGATCAGCGCCCGTAATCGTCTCAGGGGAGCCTCCACGAAGAGGAAGGCGAGGACGCCGGCAAGGACCGGCGTGTAGAGATACCCGCGCAGGACCTGCTTGATGAGTGCCACGCCGGTGGGGCGGCCGTCCGGGTCCTGGATGAGGAGTCCGCCGAGGCCGATGACCAGTGGCAGCACCACAGCGGCCACGACCATGCCCAGGCGGAGCCACTGTTCGAAGCCCTCGGACACCGGGAGCGCGGCTACGAGGAACGCACCCACATCAGGGATGAGCACGCCCACCAGCACCGCCACCCAGACCATCGACCCCAGCGTGATGAGCGACAGCAGCAGTCGGCGCGATTCCGGCACCTGCCCGAAGAGCAGGATGGTCGCCCAGCCCAGGGCCGTGTTGAGGAAGCGTCCCAGGAAGCGGCCGGCAGCCGCGAAGATCGATGCGAAGATGGCCATGGGCTCCGAGGCTAGACCCGGCGTCGCGCGTCCGTGGCACCCCACGACGCCAGGTCCTTTCAGGTCCGTTGCGGTCGTCGGAGGCGGCCGCTCCGTCAGGCGGCCGTTCTGCCTCCCCGTTGCCCGGCCGCCAGACGGTCGCGCAGCAGCCGCAGGATCTCCTGTTCGTCGGGAGCCTGGTCACCAGCGTCAGCGGCACGCCCGGCGTCTCGGGTGCTCGCCTTGCCCGCGTGCGGTCGCGCTCCGAGCTGCTGTTCCGCGCGTGCGCGCGCGGTGCGGACCATCCCCCCGTCCAGGTACGCGTCGATGATGGCTGGATGGACGTAGCAGGCGCGACAGACGGCCGGCGTATTGCCCAGGCTCTTGGCAACCTGTTCGACGGCCCGAACCACGTCGGTGCGCAGATCACGATCGGTGTCGGTCGCGCTGCCTTCCAGCGCCCGGAGCGCCTGGGCCGCCAGGACCGTGCCAGCCCACGTGCGGAAGTCCTTGGCCGTGAAGTCTTGTCCCGTGATCTGGCGCAGGTACTCGTTCACGTCGGTCGAGTCGACGTCCTGCACGTCGCCCGCGTCGTCGAGGTACTGGAAGAGTTCCTGCCCCGGCAGCTCCTGACAGCGACGCACGATGGTGGCTAGTCGCCGGTCGCGGATGTCCACCTTGTGGTCGCGGCCGGACTTGCCGCGGAACTTGAAGGTCACCTCCGGGCCGTCGATGACCGCGTGCTTGTCGCGCAGAGTGGTCAGGCCGTAGGAGCGGTTGTCGCGCGCGTATTCGGTGTTCCCGACGCGGATGAAGGTGATCTCCAGCAGCCGCACGATGGCCGCCAGGACCTTGTCCCGCGGCACGCCACGCAGCCCCATGTCCGAATCGACCCGAGCCCGGATGGCCGGCAGTGACTCAGCGAAGGCGATCGTCCGATCGTACTTGGTGCCATCGCGAACATCGCGCCAGCGCGCATGGTAGCGATACTGTTTGCGGCCACGGGCGTCACGGCCGGTGGCCTGGATGTGGCCGGATACGACCGGCGAGATCCACACATCGGACCAGGCGGGCGGGATGGCCAGGCCGCG
The DNA here is from genome assembly GCA_030858605.1 of Chloroflexota bacterium. Lineage (GTDB taxonomy): Bacteria > Chloroflexota > Limnocylindria > Limnocylindrales > CSP1-4 > Palsa-1032. The sequence goes on along the minus strand of JALZLQ010000115.1, from coordinate 2,100 downwards.
GATGCGCGCCCGGGTCCGCCCATCGCGCAGCAGTCGGCCGTCGGGACCACGATAGCTCCAGCCTCGCCCGGCCCGGCGCCGTGTGATGCCGGGGCGGCCATCGCTGACATAACGAAGTCCAGCCTCGAGGGCCGCTTCTTGTGGTTCAGGACTTCGTCGAAGCTTCCGGCTGTGTCGCGGTTTGCGGTCGTTGGGCATGGCGTTGCAAGGAGCCTATCCGCCAACGCCAAGGGGAACCGGCGCCCACCCAGCAACGCGTATTGCAGGTCCATCGCAAACCCATGCCCAAAGAGCGGTCCCGGACCGGGCAGTTCGCACGAGGCGCGTATGCACTGGCTGGGCTATCCTTCGGACCAGTTGGTCGCGGCGACTGACAGGTCACACAACCGCATACGATGCCCGGCGCTGGCCCCAGCCTGTCGCCAACCCGTGGACACACTTTGAGTCCACCGTGCAGGCACTAACGAAGTGCCGCCCCTTTCACCACCGTCGCACTGTCCCTGCGCCCCAGCGTCGGGACCGGCCGCCTCGCTCCTGGATGCGCCCCAGCGTGTCAAGCCATGGTCCTTCAGCGGGTGATGGAGGGCTGTCCGCGTCGCCGCTCCTCGCCGGGCATGGAGTCAAACCCCGTCATCGCGTGCCCGCGCGGTGTCCGGTAGATAGGAGGCAAGTTCCTTGCCCGTTCAGAAGAAGGGCGCCCAGAGGGCGTCTCGTCGATGGTCATTCGGACCGCTCTTCGTGGCTGTGATGGCAGCCATCCTGGCCGTTGGCGGCGTGATCACGGACGCCCAGCCCACCGATGCCGCCAGCCGCAAGGTGGTCATCGTGGTCGGACCAGCCGAAGGGACGACGGACTCATATCGTTCCAACGCTCGGGACGTCGCGCGAAAGGCTCGCTCCTACGGCGCCCAGGTCGTGGAGCTGTACAGCCCCAACGCGACGTGGGCGCGAGTCAAGCGTGCCGCCAGGGGGGCGCATCTCTTCGTCTACGTGGGTCATGGCAATGGCTGGCCCAGCCCGTATGCTCCGAACCAGCCCTATACCAAGAACGGTATGGGACTCAACAGTTCCGCCGGCCGGGGCGATTACAACAACAAGTATTACGGCGAGCACTACATCAGGCAGGGCCTGAAGCTCGCCAGGGGAGCCGTCGTGCTGATCATAGGTGCGTGTTACGCGGCCGGCAACTCCGAGGGTACCCAGCCGACGTACTCCGCCGCCACTGCCAGGCAGCGAGTAGACAACTACGGCGCCGGTTTCCTGCGGACCGGGGCCCGCGTGCTTATCGCCGACATCATCGGCAATGTGGACTACATCCTTCATGGGCTCTTCCGCTCTGACAAGACCATGAGGCAGATCTTCTGGAGCTCGCCGCGCGCCACCAAGCGCTGGATGACGACCGTCTCCGGCAACCAGTCGCCCGGCTGGGCAAGAGGGATCCTGGACCCCTACAAGCCCTACGCGTACATGCGATCGATCATGGGGGACCTGGACTTCCGCGCCTCCTCCTGGCGCTGACAGCCAAAGGCTCTCAGCCACTCCTCCGACCCGGGTTGTGCGACCCGGGTCGGACTCATGTCTGCACCGGCCATGCGATGCGATTGCAGCGTGCCATGTGGTGCTACCCACCCGTCCGCAAGGCGGCGGCTGCGACCATGCACTGACCGGGTACTCTGAAGCCCGGTCTCAAGAGGGGACGCATGCAGCCGCCAGCCCAGGGGTCGGTCCGACCTACCGCGCCCCCGTGGTAGCACCAGTGGCGCCGCCCGCTGTCCCGCCGTCAGCCGCCCCTTCTGCCAGGGCCCGTCCCACGGTCGCGCCGGCCGCGCCGCCGCCGCTGGACGCTCCCGTCGTGATGGAAGATGTGAGCGTCAGTTTCGGGGAGGTCCACGCTATCGACTCCCTCTCCATGACCGTGCCGCAGGGCACCATCCTGGGGGTCATCGGACCGAGTGGCGCGGGCAAGACTACGGCCATCCGCGTCCTCACGGGAGCGGTCCATCCGACGGTCGGCCACGTGCGTGTGCTGGGCGATGACCCGCGTCGCTTCCACCGTGCCACGAGGGAGCAGATCGGCTACATGCCGCAGCTCTTCGTGCT
>JALZLQ010000114.1 GCA_030858605.1 Chloroflexota bacterium | reverse complement strand
GCATCCCCGACTTGCACGCGCAAGTCTTCCGACGTCACGAGTCCGAGTTCGTCGCGGGCCACTGCGACCACCGTCGGATCCAGCTCCAGGACCAGGCTGCTCGAGCCGGGGCGCGTCGCCGCCAGGTAGCGCGGCAGGGTGAAGCCGCCGCCGCCGATGTGCAACGCGTCGAGTGGCTGCTCCTCCGGGGCCATGACGGCCAGAACGTCGCCGACGATGCGCGCGTACGCGAACTCCAGGTGCGTCGGATCGGCCAGGTCCACGTAGGAGTGCCGCAGCGTGTCGAGATAGAGGGTGCGACCGCTCTCACGGACCGGATCGGTCTCCACGCGCACGCAGAAGTAGGTGCTCTCCCGCTCGCAGGGCTGCGGCGCCACAGCGGTCCAGCCTGTGCCGGCCAGGAGAGCGGCCAGGGCGACGAGCGGCAGCCCTGCTCCGCGGCCGCGTCCGATCCGGACCCAGACGGCGACCCCCGCCACGATCAGCCCCGCGCCCACAGCGATGACGATGGGCCGCGTGGGCAAAGCCGACACGAGCACGAAACCGGTCACGAAGGTGCCCGCGATGGCGCCTGCCGTGCTGAGTGCCGACAGCCGTCCGACCACGTGGCCCGTCTCCGACAGATCGTGAAGCTGCAGCTTGACGACCGTTGGCGTGACCGCGGCGAGGACCGCAGCTGGCGCCACGAACGCGGCCGCGGAGAAGAGCACGATGGCCGCTGGCCCAGAACCCGGTCGCAGTCCGGCCACGAATGAGATCGCCGGCACGACCAGCAGTGCCAGCACGCCGCCGGCCACGAGCAGCGGCCCCAGTAGCCGACGGGGGTCTGTCCGGTCCGCCGCCCTGCCACCCAGCCAGGTCCCCAGGCTTATGCCGGCCAGTACGGTGCCGATGATGCCGGTGTAGGTCTCGAGCGTGACGCCGACGTACGGGGCGAGCAGCCGCCCGGCCAGGATCTCCAGGACCAGGATCGCGGCGGACGTGGCGAAGACCAGGACGGCAGCGAGGATGGGCGGCATGGGCGAATCGTAGCCGCCAGCGCACATCGTCCGGTCAGTCGAGTGCGGCGAGGATCTCCCCGTGATGCGCGCGCAGCCAGGCGCGCGCGGTATCGGCCTCAGGCGCATGCCGGCGCACGAGCTCCCAGAAGCGTCGCGTGTGACCCGGCTCGGCTAGATGCGCCAGTTCATGTATGACCACGTAGTCGAGTACCGCCGGCGGTGCCAGGACCAGCCGCCAGTTGAGCGAGAGGGTCCCATTCCGCGACGCACTCCCCCACCGGGCGCGCTGGGCTCGAATGGTCAGGCGCGTGGGTTTGACACCGACCAGCGGGGCGAAGACGGCGACGCGCCCTTCGAGCACCCGCCGGGCTTCGGCCCGCAATGCGCGCTCCAGACGGTCACGCTCATCGCTGGTGCGTGCCATCACCACGCGGGGCTCGCCGTTGACTGTGATGTGGCAACCCGTGGCGAGGGACGGGCGGGCAGCGGAATGGTCGCGAGCGGCCTGGATGCGAGCCATCTGACGGTCCAGCCACGCGCCATGCTTCTCCACGATCAGTGCGGCTGATCGTTCGAGCGCGCGGATGGGCAAGACCACGATGGCCTGGCCCTCGCGCGTGACCGTGAGGCGGACGTGGCGCGCCCGCGTTGACCGGCGAACCGTATATGGATGGTCGGTGCTCACGCCGGCAAGTCCCCCAGCGAACGCTGGAATCGGTCATCGGCGTCGCGGAACTCCTGCCGCTCGGCGAGACCCAGCCGATTCGCATCGTCCAGCGTGATGCCTTCGAAGCGCAGCCGATCACCAGGTCGCAACTGGGCCACCCGCGGCAGATCCACCCAAGCCACGACCAGCGGCACTGGATAGCCGCCCACGGTCTGGTGGTCGGCCAGGAGCACGATGGGCGCGCCGCCCGGCGGCAGTTGGACAGCGCCCTGCACCATCGGCAGGGACAGCAGCTCGCGGTCGCGACTGCCGGAGATCGGCGCGCCTTGGAGTCGCAGACCCATACGGTCGGAGCGCGTATCGACCGACCAGTCCATACCCAGGAGGCCATCGAGGGCGCCCGCGCCGACTTGCGCCACATGTGGTCCCAGCACGACACGAACGGGCGTGACACCAGGCTCCGGCAGCGCACCCGACACGGCGCCCGGCCACTCTCGATCGGCCAGATCCAGCCTGCCGGGCTCGACCGCACGGAGGATGTCGCCTGCCCGGAGAGCCCTGCCTTTGACCCCGCCGAAGCCACCAGCGAGGCAGGTCGAGCGCGAGCCCAGGACCTCGGGGACATCGACGCCGCCGGACAGCGACAGGTACGCTCGCGCGCCGTCGAGCCCCGTCCCGAAGCGCAGGGTGGTGCCCGCGCGTAGCAGAGTCGTGGTGCCCGGTCGCACCACGCGCCGCTCCTCCACGATCCCGCCACCGAGGTCCGCGCCGGTCACGCCCACCACGCAACCCTCGTGCACGGCGAACGTCGCGCCGAGCAGTGTCATCTCTATCGCGGCCGAGCCCTCGATCAGTCTCTCCAGCGCCCGCAGCGCGATCCGGTCGCAAGCGCCGCCGGGGGACACGCCCAGAGGCGCCGCATCCCTTCCCCGGTCCTGGACCGTCGAAAGCAGCCCACCCTCGATGACTTCCAGCACGTCAGGCGTCGATGGGCACGAAACGCACCCGGTCGCCTGGCGCTAGGAGGGCCGGCGGCTCTCGCTGCACATCCCATAGCTCGGCCTCCGTCCGCCCGATGAGGTGCCAGCCACCCGGCGTGGCGCTGGGGTAGACGGCCGTCTGGCGTCCGGCGACGGCCACGCTGCCCGCCGGCACCCGCGTCCGTGGCTCTTCCCGACGAGACAGTTCCAGCTCCGGCGGCAGCACGCCCAGATAGCTGAAGCCGGGTGAGAAGCCCAGGAAGAAGCAGGTGTAGTCGACCGCACCATGGGCCTCGACCACCTGCTCAGGCGTCAGGCCGGTCCGCTCGGCCACGTCGAGGAGGTCGGGTCCGTCGGAGCCTGCGTAGTGCACCCGGATCTCGACCAGGCGGGAAGTCAGGTCAGGCACCCCGCAGTCGAGATCGTGGTCGTCGATGAGCTCCAGGATGTACTCCGTCACGTCGTGAGCAGACGCCCGATGTGCGTCGAACGGGATGAGCAGCGAGGCATAGGCCGGCACTGCCGTCCCGAAGGCGATTCGCTTTCCCGCGTCTGGCATGGCATCCAGGTACCGAGCGACGGCGTGCAGCCGCTGGTTCGTGGCGCGATCGATCTCCTCGCCGAGAGTGACCAGCACCGCGGCGTCGCCGAACGGCTCGACGCGCGCCGGCGCCGCGATCGGCAGCCCCTCAGCCGCCCGTTCAGACACGCGTCAGCGGCCGGACTTCGATGCCGGCCTTGTCCAGCGCCTCGCGCACCGCCCTGCCGACAGCGGCCGCGCCCGGCGTATCGCCATGGATGCAGATCGTGTCGGCGCGGATCTCGAGGCTGGAGCCATCATGTGCTCGGACCCGGCCATCTCGAGCGATGGAGACGGCCTGTGCCGCCGCAAGCGCAGGATCCGTGTGGACCGCGCCGGGCAGGTCACGCGAGCGGAGCGATCCGTCGGGCTCGTAGGCACGATCAGCGAACGCTTCGTCCGCGACCGGCAGTCCTGCCGCGAGCGCCGCATCGATGAGCGCCGAACCGGCCAGCCCTACAACGGTGAGACGCCCACGGAACCGAGCGACTGCGCCAGCGATGCACGCTGCCAGTTCGGTGTCAGCGGCGGCCCGGTTGTAGAGCGCGCCGTGCGGTTTGACGTGCGTGAGCTGCGCGCCGAGGGCGCCACAGATGGCCGAGAGCGCTCCGATCTGTGCCAACAGGCTCGCCTCCAGCTCATACGGGGTCATTGCCAGGTCTCGCCGCCCGAAGCCGTCGCGGTCCGGGTAGCCGGGATGGGCGCCCACGGCCACGCCGTGTCGCTTGGCCAGTGCCACCGTTCGCCACATCGTCAGCGGGTCGCCGGCATGCGCGCCGCAGGCCACGTTGCCTGAGGTGACCAACGGCATCAGGTCTGCATCGGCGCCCATCACCCAGGCGCCATAGCTCTCTCCGACATCGGCGTTCAGATCGATGATCATGGAAGCATCGTAGGTGACCGCCCAGCCAGTCGGCCGAGACCGGGCTTTGAGCGCGACTCGAAGGCACACGCTGAGCAGGTCCGCTCGGTCGCCGTCGAGCGCGTCGGGGCCAGGCTAGGTGCCGTGCCCGCAGCGACCATGCTCCAGATCGACGAGGCGCTACGCCTCCATCTTGCCCTGTAGCGCTTCCGGCAGCACGAGGACTCGTTCGGACGAGCTTTCGCCTATGCAGTCCGCGCTGTACGGCTGCGCCAGCAAGACTGGCAGCTCCGCCTCCACGACCGATGAAAGGCCGAGGACGGAGTTACGATGCGGCGACGGACGCGATCCTGGCCGGCCGTCGTCAAACCGGGGTCAGCGGGATGTCGAGCGCTGTGGCCGCCTCGGACAACCGGTGGTCATACGTGGCAAGCGTCGGGCGCTGTCCGATGTTTCGCAGGAAGTCGATCGATGCCAGGTGGAGCGCGTCCAGGGTCCGGACCGGTATCGGGAAGGGGTCGAGGGCACGTGCCAGAACCGCCGGAGCCAACTCGAGGAAGGCCAGTCTGCCAAGGAGCATGCGGACGTCCTCGGCATGGCTCACCGCTAACCCTCTGCCGTTGACCCTGTTCCAGACCTCGTACTCGAGCAGTCGGCTCGATACGAACGGGCCGTCTCGCCAGAAGGACGGGTCCGGGTAACGGTCCTCCGCGAGCAACTGGGCCAGGATCACCGAGCTGTCGACGTAGATCATGGATCGGCGCGATCTCGCTCGAGTTCCGTGGTGAGGCGGCCGAGCGTGGTGACCGGACGCCTGGGCACCGACGCATCGGGCGCACCAAGAGCAGGGGTCAGCCATCCCTTGCGGACGGCTTCCGCCAGGATCGCGTCGCTGGCCAGGGTTTCGCGACCCGCTCGTGGAGGTACCAGCTCGGCCACCACGCGTTCGCGGTCGGTGACGAGCACGGTTTCGCCCGACGCTGCGAGTCGGACATACTCACTCAGCCTGTTCTTGAGGACCTTCAATCCAACGGCGCGCATCTGGGCAAGGTAGCTTCTGGAAGCTACATCGTCAACGTCGTGCTCGATCTCTGGCGATGAGGACCGCCCGGCCGAATGTGACCGTGTCGCGGAACGGCCGGGTGGTCATCTGCTGGCCGTCTGATGGGGTAGGATTCGCGGCCGTGGGGCGATAGCTCAGTTGGGAGAGCATCTGCATGGCATGCAGAAGGTCCGGGGTTCGAGCCCCCGTCGCTCCACCATCCCTTCCCGGTCCCTCTGGACTGCGCCGGTTCGCGTCGCCTACCATGGGCGCCTGATGGCACGCCCTTCGCGACGCATCGCGGCCCGCAGCCGCCGATCGGACGGCCTCCTCGGCCTTACCGGGGTCGCCGGCGCCTGAGCACGCCGCGCGGCCGCACCGCGACCGTCCCCTCCCCCGAGAAGCCGAGATCGTGCCATGACATCTGAGACCAAGACCCCTGCGTCCTCCTCACGCTCCAACGTAGAGCGCTACGACCCCTCAACCATCGAGCAGCGCTGGCAAGCCCGATGGGATGAGCTGGGCATGCACCGGACCGACCTGCATGACGACACGCGGCCCAAGTACTACCTGCTCACGATGTACGACTACCCGTCCGGCGACCTGCACATCGGGCACTGGTCCGTCAAGGCGCCCACGGATGCCATCGGACGGTACCGGCGGATGAACGGCTTCAACGTGTTCTTCCCCGTCGGTTTCGATGCCTTCGGGCTGCCGGCGGAGAACGCGGCCATCAAGAGTGGTGTCCATCCCGCTGTCTGGACCGAGGCCAACATCGAGCGGATGCGCGGCCAGTTGCGCTCCCTGGGCGCCGCCTTCGACTGGGACGCGGAGGTGATCACCGCTTCGCCCGACTTCTACCGCTGGAACCAGTGGTTCTTCCTGAAGTTCCTGGAGAAGGGCCTGGCCTATCGCGCCATGGCTCCCGTCGACTGGTGCCCCAAGGACCTGGTGGTGCTGGCCCGCGAGCAGGTCGAGGGTGTCGAACGACGCTGCTGGCGCTGCGGGACGCCGGTCGTGAAGCGCGACCTCGAGCAATGGTTCTTCCGCACCACGGCCTATGCCGACGAGATGCTGGAGTACCCGGACCTGGACTGGCCGGAACCGATCCGCGCCATGCAGCGCAACTGGATCGGCCGGTCGGAGGGCGCGGAGGTCGCCTTCACGGTGGCACCAGACGCGAGCCAGCGGGGCGGCGCCGAGATCCGCGTCTTCACCACACGACCTGACACGCTGTTCGGCGCGACCTTCCTGGTCCTGGCGCCGGAGCACCCGCTGGTCGACTCGCTGACGCATCCTGGACAGCGCGACGACGTGGACGAGTACCTTTTCGAGAGCCGGCGCAAGTCGGAGATCGACCGCC
>JALZLQ010000108.1 GCA_030858605.1 Chloroflexota bacterium | reverse complement strand
ATCAACGGCGCCCTTCAGGTCGCGCTGGAGCGCGTCGATGCCAATGCGACGCCTGAGCACGCCGCGACGCTGGAGCAGGCCCGCCAGATCAACGCCGTGCTAGGCCTGGTGGGGGCACCGCTGGCATTCCTGCTGCTGGTGGGCTGGGCGGGCAACTCATGGCTGCGCTACGGCAAGGATCCCATCTACCTGGATGACTCCTCCATCCACATGCCGGCACCGCCACCGGAGCTCACACCCGCGGCCGGGGCATTGCTGATGGACGGCCGATCCTCGCGCCGGACCGTGACCGCGGCCATGCTGCACCTGGCCAGTCGCGGCGAACTGTTCTTCCGCAAGCACGATGGGCTGCTGCGCGACAAGGTCGGTGTCCAGCTGATCGATGCCCAGAGCGATGACCCGCAGCTGATCCGCAACCGCCGCAAGCTGCCGACCTCTTCGGCCGAGGCATATGCGCTGGAGCGCCTCCGCTCCATCGGCCGCGACGAAACACTCCACTACATCGATCCCGATGACCTGCTCGAGTTCGGCAAGTCCGTGGGGGAGTTCGACGATCGGCTCGAGGCACACACGGCGCGCCAGGGCTGGTTCCGCGAAGCTCCCAGCAAGTCCATCGAGCGCTGGAGCTTCCGTGGCGGTGCAGCCCTGGTGGCCGGCTTCGTGCTGGGCGTTCTCGGTTTCACGCTGCCCTCCTCGGGCATCCTGCTGGTAGGCGTAGCAGTCGGCGTGGCGGGGGTCATCATCCTGATCCTGGCGCGCGTGATGCCCGCCCGGACGATGCCCGGCGCCATGCTCTACGCCATGCTCGCGGCATACAAGCGCACCTTGCACAAGACCATGGAGCAGGCACGCTCGATGGATCAGGTCGTCGTGGAGGCTCGCCTGCCCTGGCTGGAGACGCCCGATCAGGCGGCCGTCTGGGCGGTCGCCCTGGGGTTGCAGGACGATGTCCAAAAGGTCCTGGAGCGCAGCGTGGAGGATGTCAGCGAAGGACGCAGCAGCGCCGGCGCCGTCTGGGCACCGGTCTGGTACAGCGGCGCCGCGGGCTCCGGTACGGGTGGGTCCGGCGGCTTCAGCGGCTTCGCTCCTGGCCTGATGGCCGCCTCGGCCGTGCCCGACTTCGGCGGCATGATGTCGGCCATCGGCACGATCGGCAACTCGCCTGCCTCGTCAGGCTCCGGTGGCTTTAGCGGCGGCAGCAGCGGTGGTGGTGGCGGCGGCTCCGGAGGCGGCTTCTGAGCCTGTCCATGGCGGCTCTGAGCCGTGTCGGTGACCCCGCGATAGACTGCCACCGTGGGTGCCGCTCAGACAATGGAAACATTCTTCGAGAAGCTCAATGACGGCGACCGCAAGGCCGCCGTGGAACTGATGGATGAGCGCGCCGAGATGCGTGTGCACGTACTGGGCAACGTCCGCACGCTGCGCGGCGTGGAGCAGGTCGGCGGCTGGTTCCTGCGCGCCGACAAGGGGCTGCGCATGATTCCCGGCGAGGTGCGCGAGACGGGCAACACCTACGAGGCCGATGTCCTCGTCCTCCGGCCGGGCGCTCCCTCCCAGCACCTCGATGCCACCTTCCGCGTGGAAGCCGGTCGGATCACGGCCATCAACCTCGCGCCAAGGTAGGCTGGCTCGCCGCAGGTCAGTCACAGGGCGCGTCCCGCTCTGGTCAGGGCGCCTCGGTCTCGCCGGTCTCCTCCGTCTTCTCACCCGCCGGTGGCTGACTCTCACCTCCCGGACAGACGAAGTCATCCTCCGGGATGAGCAACTCCTGGCCGGCTTGCAGCCGGTTGATGTCCTCGATGCCGTTGAAGCAGGCGACCTGCTCGACGGTCAGCCCGAACATCCGCGCGATGCGCAGCATGTTGTCGCCGCTCACGACCGTGTAGACCTGTGGCGTTGGTGCAGGGCTGGGGGTCGGCCTTGGCGTCGGCGTGACCACCGCCGCCTGTGACGGTGTGGACGTTGGGGTGGCCGGGTCGCCGCCGGCCAGGAAACCCGGCACAAGGTAGAGCACGAGTGCCGCCAGCGCCAGGCCGACAGCCGCCAAGAGGACCGGCGGCACGCCGCGCAGGCCCATGCGCGTGGTGAGCGTGGGATAGGCCTCGTGCCGTCTTGGCTGGCTCCATTCGGGCGAGTCCTGCTCGCGGCCCCGCGGCACGGGACGCGCCTGGCGTCCGATCTGCGAAGTGGCGGGCGCAGGCCGTGCATGCTGGCCAGCGTCTTCAGCCAGTGCCGCCAGCCTCGGATCGACCGGCTGGCTCATCGGTGAGAGACGGCCTTCGAGTGCATCGTGGTCCACAGCAGGAGACAACGGTCGGCTGCCCACGGGCTGGCCGATGCGTGAACGGCCGGCCAGGAAGGAGGGCGGAGTGGCTCCCGGTGCGATCGGCAGCGTGGGCCGCTCGGCGGCATCCGGCGCGGCCGGGCCCGAACTCACGGCCTCCTGCTCGGAGGGACCGATGCCCAGGTCCCGGTCGAGCCGGTCCGCTGGCTCATCGAATGCGCCCATCTGTTCCGCACTCCAGGGTGGTGGTGCCGCCCAACCACGGTCGGCCGGGTCTGTCGGCCGCAGAGACGGCGGCAGCTCGCTGGGCCGAGCCAGTCGTGCTGGGGTCGGGACCGGGCGCCGAGTGGCGATCGGATCCGCGGCAGCCCGCGCAGCCCAGTCCAGGAAGACTGGACACGCAGAGAAGGATGGCGCCAGGCAGTACGCGTCCTGGTGCGCGATGGCCCTCGGCTGCGGTTCCGGCTCAGCGTAGCAGCGGTGCCGCTCGTCGGGGACGTCGAGGCGCCGGTCACGATCGTCGCGTAGCGCGACGAAGGGACAGGCCTGCGGCTCCTGGACGTGGTGCGTCGTCCGGTCGCTCATCTGCTCCGATGATACGGCGGTCGGCGTCGTGGCGGGCGCCGTCGGCCCTCTGCCATTCCTTCAGGCGGCGACTTCGTCTACCGCTTCCTCCGCGGCCGCGTCTTCCGGCTCCGCGACCTCCTGCGGTGGTCCGGCCCGCACGACCATGCCCGCGCCTACCGTGTCGAGCGTCGTCTCATCGATGAGGATGAAGCCGCCGGTCGTGCGGCTGAGTTCGTACTTGTCCAGCAGCAGCGGCGTGCTGGAGCGGATCCGGACACGGCCGATCTCATTCAGGCCGAGCTCTGTGGCCGCCTCGTCGCGGTGGAGCGTGTTGACGTCCATGCGATAGCGCAAGTCATCCACCACTGCCTTGACCGTGCGGGTGGTGTGCTTCAGTGAGTAGCGGTTTCCGGCGAGCAGGGGCGCATCGGCCATCCAGCAGACCATCGCCTCGAAGTCCTGCGTGACAGCCGGCTGGTTGTGCGGCCGGCAGATCATGTCGCCTCGGGAGATGTCCAGCTCGTCCTCGAGCAGCATGGTCACCGAAAGGGGCGGCATGGCAGTCTCGACCTCGCCGTCCATGGTCTCAAGACGCTTGATGCGCGTCCTATGACCGGAGGGCAGGACCACTACCTCGTCGCCCTTCTTGAAGACTCCTGCCGCGACCTGGCCGGCATAGCCGCGGTAGTCGTGGTGAGCATCCGTCTGCGGACGGACGATCCACTGCACCGGGAAGCGCACGTCGATGAGATTCCGATCCGAACCGATGTAGACGTGCTCCAGGTGATACAGCAGCGACGGGCCCTGGTACCAGGGCATGGACAGCGAGCGCTGCACCACGTTGTCGCCGTGGAGCGCAGAGATGGGGATGAAGGCGATGTCGTGGACATCCAGACGGGAGGCCCAGTCGGCGAACTCCTGCTGGATCGCGTCGTAGACCTTCTCGTCATAGCCCACCAAGTCCATCTTGTTGACGGCCACGACGAGGTGGGGGATGCCCAGCAGCGAGGCGATGAAGGCATGCCGCCGCGACTGCTCCAGCACGCCCTTGCGCGCATCGACCAGGACGATGGCCAAGTCCGCCGTGGAGGCGCCGGTGACCATATTGCGCGTGTACTGAACGTGGCCCGGCGTGTCGGCGATGATGAACTTGCGCTTGGGCGTGGCGAAGTAGCGGTAGGCCACATCGATGGTGATGCCCTGCTCCCGCTCGGCGCGCAGCCCGTCGGTCAGCAGGGCCAGGTCGACCTGGCTGTAGCCCCGCCGCCGGCTGGTCTGCTCGATGGCCGCCAGTTGGTCCTCGAAGATCCCCTTGGAGTCGAACAGCAGGCGCCCGATGAGCGTGCTCTTGCCGTCGTCCACCGAGCCGGCGGTAGAGAAGCGCAACAGGTCCACTAGAAGTAGCCCTCGCGCTTGCGGTCTTCCATGGAGGTCTCTGAGAAGGCGTCGTCGGCCCGGGTCGCGCCACGCTCGGTGATCCGCGCGGCGGCCACCTCGGCGATGATCTCCGCGACCGTGGCAGCCGTGGAGTTGACCGCCCCGGTGCAGGTCATGTCGCCCACTGTGCGGTAGCGCACGACCATCGACTCGACCGCCTCGTCCGGCCCGTTGGGCAGGAAGTCGCTGGTGGCCAGCCACATGTTGTCGCGGCGGAAGACCGGCCGCTCGTGAGCGAAGTAGATGGTCGGGACCTCGACTTCCTCGCGCTGGATGTACTGCCAGACGTCCATCTCGGTCCAGTTGGAGATGGGGAAGACGCGCATGTGCTGGCCCTTGCGGAGGCGGCCGTTGAACAGGTTCCACAGCTCGGGCCGTTGAGCCTTGGGCTCCCACTGGCCGAACTCGTCGCGCAGCGAGAAGACCCGTTCCTTGGCGCGTGCCTTCTCCTCGTCGCGCCGCGCCCCGCCGAAGACCGAGTCGAATCGGTGCTCCAGGATGGCGTCCAGCAGCGTCGTCGTCTGGAGCCGGTTCCGCGAGGGGTTGCCCGGCTCCTCTGCCACGCGACCCTTGTCGATCGACTCCTGAACGGAGGCCACGATCAGCCGCTCGCCAAGCTCGGCCACGCGCCTGTCACGGAAGTCGAGCACCTCCGGGAAGTTGTGACCCGTGTCGATGTGCATCACGGGGAAGGGGAAGCGCGCCGGCCGAAAGGCCTTCTCGGCGATGCGCAGCAGCACGATGGAGTCCTTGCCGCCGGAGAAGAGCAGCACCGGCCGCTCGAACTCGGCGGCCACCTCGCGCATGATGAAGACCGATTCGGACTCCAGGGCGTCCAGGTGGGAGAGGCTGCGGCGCAGGGCGCGCTCCGAGAGCTGTGCGGGTTCGATCATCGGGTGATTTGGACCATGCTGAAGCGGCTTTGACGTTCACAACGGGGTTTCCGTGGGCGTCGCGTAGTATAACCGCCGTGTCCGATGCCCCCCCCGAACGCGTCCCGGTGACGCCAGAGCCATCACCGGGCCGGGCGGATCGCGCGTGGAGCGGCGGTCGGGCTCGCATCACCGGCGTGCGGCGGCGGACCGGGCTCAGCCCGAAAGCCTTCGGTGCGAGTGTCTTCCTGCCCATCGTCTGCGGCATCGTCGTGCTGGCCGTGCTCATCGTGGCACCCGGCGTGGAGCGCGTGCCCATCCTTGGCGCGACCTTGGTGGCCGTGGCTTCCGGCCTGGCCGCGACATCCATCGGCGTCTACGGCGGCGTGCTCGTGCCGGGTCTTCTGCTGCTGGGCGTGGATGCCCGCTTCGCGGCGGCCATCTCGCTCTTCCTCCAGATCCTGGTCATCCCACTCGGCGCGGCCAGCCACTACAGGCTGGGCAACGTCAGCCGGTCGATCGCGCTGCCGCTCATCGTTGGCGGAATGATCGGCGCGGCCATCGGGCCGCTCTTCGCTGCGGCGCTGCCCAAGGACATCATCGCGCGGGTCGTGGCGGGCATGATCGTCATCGTCGGCTTCATCGTCCTGGCCACGCTGCGCTGGGGCGGCCTCGGTTCCGTGCGAGCCGAGGGCGACGTGCCTCGTGGCAGGGTCGGGGTGATCGGTGCCGTGGCCGGCTTCTCGTCGGGGATCTCTGGCGCGGGCTGGGGGCCCATCGGCGTGAAGTTGCTCATCCTGACGCGCATCGATCCCCGCCAGGCCATCGGCTCTTCCCTGATGGGTCGCGTTTTCATGGCGGCCACGGCGGTCACGGTCTACGTGGTCAGCGCCAGCGCCTTTACCGATGTCACGCCCAACTGGTGGCTGGTCATCCCGCTCCTGGCTGGATCCGTGGCGGCCATGGTGCCGGGCGCGTTCCTTCTGAGCCGCCTGGGTCGCGAGAGCGCGACCATCGGCATCACGCTGCTTTCCATCGCGTTGGCCCTGCCCACCGTGATCTGGGGGTGATGCCGGGGCCGATCCGGGGCCGATATCGGCGGTTGGTTTACGATCGACGCGCACGACGCTCGAGCACAGACATGGCGCCGCCCGACCGACCGACCGACGGCGGTGGCCCCAGCCCACGGCAGCCCACAGACGAGCGTCCGCGAAGGAGACCGACCATGAACAGGTTCATCCGCGCCATCGCCCCGCCCCGCACGGTCCACGCTCACTGCGACATCCCCTGCGGCGTGTACGACCCGCAGCAGGCTCGCATCGAGGCCGAGAGCTGCTACAAGATCATCCAGAAGTACAACGACTCCTCCGACGAGCTGTTCCGCCAGCGCTGCACGCACGTCAAGGAGGAGCGGGCCGAGCTGGCCAAGCACCACATCGACGTGATGTGGCACGACTACTTCAAGCCGGAGCACGTGGAGAAGTTCGCCGACCTCCACGACGTCTGCTGGAAGGCCTCCAAGCAGGCCTCCCAGGTGAAGCGGACGGCTGATATCGCTGAGGCCCAGAAGCTGCTCGACCTGATCGACCGCATCGATCACATGTGGCGCGAGACGGGCGGCGCGGAGGCCACCCGCATGCAACAACTCCAGCCGGTGGGCGAGTCGGGCGCACCCAAGTCCGACTCCATCAGCGACTCGAAGGCGGCCGCCGCCGACGCCAAGCCCGCCTGACGCTTTGGGGCCGTCGCACCGTGGCGACGCCTCGCATCCGCATTCTCGTGGCGCTCGCCGGCCTCCTGGCCGTCGGGCGCCCCTTGATTCCAGTCGGCGTACGAGTCACGCGATCGTGGCCGGGGCGCGTGGCCGTGACCGGTTTAAGCATGGCGCCCGGCCTGTTGCCCGGGGACTGGCTGCTCGTTGAGCCTCTCCGGGCCGGGTCACCGCCCGCGAAGGGCGACCTCGTGGTCGTGCCGGATCCTCGCCAGGCTGTGCGCCTGCTGGTGAAGCGGGTCATCGCCGTGGATAGCGTCGGTGCGCTGCGGCTCCAAGGCGACGCACCCGATGCCTCGACCGACTCGCGCACCTTCGGACCGGTCGATGGGGCGGCCGTCCTCGGGCGGCCCTGGTTCCGCTACTGGCCGCCCGCCAGGTTCGGCCGGATCCGATGACGGTCAGGCCGCTACCGTGCGGCCGAGCAGCCGCACCATGTCCAGGTCGAGGGGCAGGAAGTCCTGGAGCATCAGGCGCTGCACGCCGGCCCCTTCGAACTGGCCGATCCGCTCCATGGCCTGCTCCGGCGTACCCATGATCCATCGGGTGCGGCGCTCCTCCAGCCAGGCATCGGCGTCGGCCTCGTCAGTGCCCAGGAAGCGGATCTGCTCCCGTACCCGGTCGCGCAGCTCGGTCTCCGACTCCGCCACAAGGACGCCGGTCATGGCCGAGCGGGTGATCTCGTCCGGGTCGCGTCCCGCTTCCTGACAAGCCTTCTCCAGTCGACCGCGGACCGCGCGCGCGGCTTCGGGCTGTGCGGAGACCAGGTTGTACTCGTCGGCGTAGCGCGCCGCCAGTGCCAAGGAGCGCCGCTTGCCCTCCCCGCCCATGATCAGGTTGGGGTGCCGCCGGCCGGGCCGTGAGAGCGAGCGATGCCCGAACAAGGCGTCCTTGACCGTGTACATCCGGCCCTCGTAGCTCCAGCCATCCGGCTCGGTCCACAGGCCATGAACGATGGCCAGCGTCTCCTCCAACAGGTCGAAGCGCTCGCGCAGCCCCGGGAAGGGGATGCCGTGCTGCTCGTGCTCCAGCCGGTTCCAGCCCGCACCCAGACCCACCTCCAGCCGCCCCCCGCTCATCTCGTCGATGGTGGCAGCGGTCTTGGCGAAGACGCCCGGGATCCGGAACGTGACCGGCGAAACGAGCGTGCCCAGGCCGATGCGCTGGGTATCCCGTGCAAGACCGCCCAGCGTGGCCCATGCATCGGTGGTCGGTCGCCCGGCGGCGCCCGGGAAGCTGGCGTAGTGGTCGGAGCGGAAGAAGGCCTCGAAGCGGCTCTCCTCCGCGACTTGAACGATGGCCAGGAGCTGCTCGTAGCTCAGGCCCTGCTGGGGCTCCGTCATGAGCGCGAATCGCATCGTTCCTCCTCTGGGTGGGCGGCCGGCGTCGCCCGATCATCGGTGCTGGCAGAATGGGCCGGATGCAGCGAACGGGATCCGGTCAGCCTGCGGGTGATCGGCCCGTGGACGCCGCAATGGTGGAGCCGAACGGTAACGCGTCCTCGCCGAGCGGCGCTCCCCCGCCCTCGGCCGCTCACGCCCCCTCGGTCGCTCACGCGCCACGCCTCCCACCCGTGGCCATGAGCCACAGGGCTCGGATGGAGATCCTTTTTGCCATCCTGCTGGCACTCTTCCTGAGCGCCCTTGACCAGACCATCGTGGGCACGGCCCTGCCGCGCATCGTGACGGACCTGGGTGGCAACGACCTGTACACCTGGGTCGTCACCATCTACCTGCTGACGGCCACCATCACGGGGCCGGTCTACGGCAAGCTCTCCGACCAGTTCGGTCGCCGGCCGATGCTCATGATCGGCGTTGGCCTATTCCTGCTGGGCTCCTTCCTCTCCGGCCTTTCGGGCGACATGTTCCAGCTCATCCTCTTCCGCGGCATCCAGGGCCTGGGCGCGGGGGCCATCTTCCCGATCGCGCTGGCGGTCATCGGCGATCTGTTCACACCACAGGAACGCGGCCGCTACCAGGGCCTCTTCGGCGCGGTGTTCGGCCTGTCGGCGCTCATCGGACCGGCGCTGGGCGGGCTGCTGACGGACACCATCGGCTGGCACTGGGTCTTCTTCGTGAACCTGCCCATCGGCGCCGTGGCCATGGCCATCATCTGGCGGCTGCTGCCGGGCGGACACCAGGCGGGCGTGACCCGGCGCGTCGACTACCTGGGCGTCTTCCTTTTCTCAGCCGCGCTGATCCCCATCCTGCTGGGGCTCACCAACAAGCAGACGCTCGACTGGGTCGACCCGTGGGTGGGCGGCCTGATCCTGGGCGGCCTGGCCATCGGCCTCGTGTTCCTGTGGGCGGAGTCCCGCGCGGCGGAACCTATCGTCCCCCTCGAGCTCTTCCGGGACCGGACCTACGCGGGATCCATGGCCGCCGTCTTCCTGGCCTCCTTCGGCTTTTTCGCGGCCATCATCTTCCTGCCCCGCTGGTTCCAGGTGGTCAACGGCTCCAGTGCCACCGAATCGGGCTACCAGGTCCTGCCCTTGCTGGGCGGGCTCATCCTCAGCTCCATCGTCTCGGGCATCCTGGTCAGCCGCACCGGTCGGTACAAGGGCATCCTGCTGGCCGCCCTGATCTGCCTGGCCCTGGGGCTCTGGCTCACCACGGGCCTCCGCGCCGACACCCCGCTGCCCATGCTGTGGGCCTGGATGTTCGTCACCGGCCTGGGCATCGGGCCCACGCTTTCCGTCTACACCATCGTCGTCCAGAACGCGGTGCCAGTGGAGCGCCTTGGCGTGGCCACCAGCAACCTGACCTTCTTCCGCCAGGTGGGCGGCACCGTCGGACTGGCCATCGCCGGCACGATCTTCGGCACCACGCTGGCCACTCAGGCTCCCGTCCAGCTGCGAAGCCGGCTCCTTGAGGCGGGCGTGCCCGCCGATCGGATCGAAGCGCTCAGCGGCCTGGCCGCAGGGCAGACCTTCGACCAGGACGATCTGGCCGGCGTGGGCGACCTGGGCGCCCGCCTCCTGGCGGCCGTTCCCGAGACGCTGCGTGCCACGGTGGAGCCCTTCCTGCCGGCCGTGGTGCAGGCCATCCACGACGCCTTCTCGCTGGCCGTCGGTGAGACGTTCTGGCTGGGCGCGCTGGCGACCATCGCGGCCACCGGCGCAACGTTGCTCATCCGCGAGCACCCGCTCCGCGGGCATGCAGCGGTGCCGCAGGCCGCGGCTACTCTTGCGCCATGACACGAGCGCAGGTCGGGCCGTGACAACGCCGCGGATCATGGTCATTCCGGCCGGCCTCCAGGCCCAGGGCACCCACGAGGCGCCGTTCCAAGCGGTGGCCCCCATGGGAGACTTGCCGCCCGGCCGGATGCTGCGTGTCACTCGTGGAGACCTGGACCTGCTGCTGGCACACACGGATCAGGGCCTCGTCGTGACGGACGACCGCTGTCCTCACATGGCGGCGCCTCTTTCGGTGGGGAGCCTTGACGGATGCGAGGTGGACTGCCCGCTGCACAAGGGGCGCTTCGATCTGCGCACCGGGGACACCATCAGCTTCCCGACCACGGGAGGACTGGACTCGGACGGCGTCTACCACGGCCCATGGGCGCCGCCGTGTGCGCCGGCCTAGCCGGAGCCGAGCGATGACAAGGCGCGCGCCCGGGCCGGCACGCGCGTCCGGCGCCTGCGCTACTACCCGGTGCGGGTCCGCGGCGAGGTCATCGAGGTGGCATTCCCGGCCTGAGAGCGCCCTTGGCCGCGGCCGCGGAGCGCCACTTGTCGTGCCGTGGCCCGAAGCGCGACACGACGCCGTCCTCCGCATAGCGGTCGGCCACCATCAGGTCGAAGGCATGGACCATGTCCTCCATCAGCGCATAGCGACCGGGCACATAGGCCCGCGAGCGCGTGCCCTTCTGCTGGAGCTCGCAGACGCGCCAGTCCTGTCGGTTGGTCAGATCCCAGAAGTCGATGGCATCGGAGGGGTCGAAATCGGGGCGTGCCATGGTCTCAGGGTTGAAGAGCCACTCGCATACGACCCGTGAGCGTTCAGCGTCGATGGGCCAGACCTGGTGGGTCATGACGTAGTCGGGATGCAGGCTGAGCAGCAGGTTGGGCCATAGCACGAAGTAGTAGATGCGCCGTTCGTCATCCGCCGTCAGACCGGGCAGCGGCGGGCGGCCGTGGGTCGCGCCGTCGGTGGACATCGTGTCGGCATCGTGGGCAAGCTCCATCCAGCCGCCGGCCCAGGGTCCCTCTGACTCGAGGTTGCGGCCCTGGTCATACGGCGTCAGCCGGTTGAGCTGGGGATGGACGCCGGGACAGTGATAGCACTCGGAATAGTTCTCGGCGATGACCTTCCAGTTGGCGCCCACCTCGTAATCGATGCGTCGCGCCCGGCGCAGATCGCTCATGGCGAAGCGGGCCACGTGTCCGGGCAGGTCCGCCAGGTGCTCGGCGAGTGACCCTCCGTCCGGCTGGAGCGAGACGAAGACGAACCCCTGCCAGGTCTGAAGCCCCGCGGCCAGGAGGCC
Organism: Chloroflexota bacterium; assembly: GCA_030858605.1. Classification (GTDB taxonomy): domain Bacteria; phylum Chloroflexota; class Limnocylindria; order Limnocylindrales; family CSP1-4; genus Palsa-1032. Next base: position 261 of record JALZLQ010000108.1, on the reverse strand, counting down.
GTGGTCCTCCACGGAGAAGTCGACCAATGCGTCGGTGTGCTTCGCGCGTATCAGCCGCCCATCCAGCTCATACGTCCAGGCGTGGTAGGGACACTGGAAGCGGACCTGGCGGCCGGACGGCTCCGTGACCAGCAGCGACCCTCGGTGGCGGCACACGTTGTGGAACGCACGCAGCTCATCGTCGCGCCCGCGCACGACGATGACGCCCTCCCCCGCGATGGTCGCGAGGAGATACTCACCGGGTTCCGCGGCGTCCTCCTC
>JALZLQ010000059.1 GCA_030858605.1 Chloroflexota bacterium | reverse complement strand
CCCGGGGAGCAGCTGGAGACCCTGGACCACGTCCAACGGTCGCTGACGCCCGAGACATTGCTCATCGCTGATCCCACCGGGCCGCTGGCCATGGCCGGCGTGATGGGCGGCGCGGCGTCCGAGGTGGGCGAGGCGACCAGCGGCGTCATCGTGGAGTCGGCCATCTTCGAGCCGGTCACGATCAGGCGCACGGCCCAGGCCTACGGTCTGCGCAGCGAGGCAAGCCTGCGCTTCGAGAAGGGACAGGAAACCCGTCTGGCGCGACTTGGCGCCGACCGCGCAGCACAGCTCATCCTCAGGTGGGCTGGCGGCAGGGCGGCCGTTGGCGTGATCGACACCGATCCCGTCGACCCACCGCAGGCCCGAATCACGTTCCGGCCGGGCCGCGCGGTCCGCCTGCTGGGCGTGGACATCGAGGTCGAGGAGATGCGTTCGCTCCTCGCCCAAGGCGGCATCGCCACGGAACCCGGCCCGGCCGACGCGAGCTTGACCATCGTGGCCGGTGAGCGTGCGCTTCCGCTCACCGCGGACGAGACCGGCGATGCCCTCGTGGCGGTCGTGCCCAGTCATCGCCGTGACCTGGTCATCGAGGCGGACATCGTCGAGGAGATCGCTCGTATCCGTGGGTACGAAACGGTTCCCAGCCGCTTGCCAGACACGATCATGCCCGGCTACCGTCCGGATCCTCGACTGATGATCGACACCATCCGTGACCTGCTTTCCGGACGAGGACTCAGCGAGGTCGTGACGCACGGCCTGCTCTCGCCGCAGGACCACGCCCTGCTGGGTCACGCGCCGGACGATCCACTCACGATCACCGCAGCCAACCCGGTATCGGGCGACCACTCGCAACTCCGCCGGTCTCTCCTGCCCGAGCTGGTGCGCGTCCTGGTGGACAACGAGCGCCAGAGACGCCACGACACCGCGGTATTCGAGGTGGGCGCCGTGCATGCCTTCGTCGATGGTCGTCCGGACGAGCGGCGTGAGCTTGGGGTGCTGCTGTCCGGCGCGGCCGAACCGCTGGCCTGGGACCGACCTGCCCGCCTGGTCGAGCTGGCCGATGTGAAGGGCCTGCTGGAGTGGCTGGTGGCGCGCGTCGCCGGGGCGCAGGCGCGCGTCCACTGGGAGCCTGCCCCTGCGCAGGTCGGCCTGTTCCACCCTGGTCGGAGCGCCCTGGCGGTTGCCGAACTGGAGTCCGGGCACCGCGTGGAGATGGGCATGGCCGCCGAGTTGGACCAGCGTTACCTCGCGGCCCGCGAGGCTCACACCGAGCGCGCCGTCTTCCTGCGGCTGGATCTTGATGGCCTGGCTCGGACGGTGCCGGAGATGCGACGGGTAGGCACCCTGGAGAGACTCCCTGCCATCGAGCGCGACCTAGCGGTCGTGATCGATGAGACACGGCCTTCTGGGCAGGTCCAGGACGTCATCCGCGCGGCCGGCGGACCGATGCTTCGTTCAGCGACGCTGTTCGATCGCTACGAGGGTCCGCCACTGGCCCGGGGCGAGATCAGCCTGGCTTACCGCCTTCGCTTCGAGCCAGGAGAGCGGGCGCTGGACGAAGGCGCCCTTGAGAAGGTTATGGCGGACGTGGTCGATGCCCTGCGGGAGCGCCTCAGCGCCCGCCTGCGAGCCTGATACGGTGCAGCCATGAACGTGCTCGATGTCGTCATGCTGCTGGTCCTCGCTGGCGGCTTCGTCCCGGGCTTCTTCCAGGGCGTCATCCGAGGCGTGCTGGCGATCGGTGCGTGGGCCGCCTCTTTCCTCGTCGGCGCGAACCTGCGAGACCCAGCGGTCGGCTATCTGGCCTCGCAGTGGACGAACCTGACTCCGCAAGTCGTGCGCGACACGATGGGCTGAGGCGGACGATACCCTCTCCGTTACCCCGGGCGTTCTACACGCGGCCCGCGGTCGACCTCGCGCCGGCGCTACTGGGACTTCATCTGATGCGTGAGACGGCCGAGGGGAGATGCGGCGGAGTGATCGTGGAGACCGAGGCCTATGGCGGACCGGCCGATCGCGCCAGCCACGCCCGAGCCGGGCGCACGGCCAGGACGGCGCACATGTTCGGACCCCCCGGTCATGCCTATGTGTATCTGGTGTACGGACTTCATTCGTGCTTCAACGTGGTGG
>JALZLQ010000082.1 GCA_030858605.1 Chloroflexota bacterium | reverse complement strand
CGACCGCTTCCCGTCATCCGTCCATGAGGCGGGCGTTACGCGGGATCTGAGCGCCTGGACGCGTCGAGTGAGGACCGCGGGCCTTCGATCCACGCTCGATTCGGCTCCCCTCGCGCCCTGGAACGAGGAGATGAGCGACGGCTTCCCGCGTAACGTACGCGTGATGGACATTCGACGGGAACTTCCGGGCAGCATCCGGTCCGCGCCGATCGCAGGCACTACGATCGCCAGGTGAAAGCACCGTCACTCTCCCCGCAGGTCGCCCGGCGGCTGGCGGTGCGCGCGGCGCTGCTGGAGGGGCCGCGTCCCGCTCCCGACCGCGAAGGGATCATGGCCGTCGTCCGGGGACTCGGATCGCTACAGATCGACCCCACGCGGGCCGTGGAGCGGACGCATCTGCTGGTGCTCTGGAGCCGCCTCGGTCCCTACGATCCCCGCGAGCTCGACCGGCTGCGCTTCGAGGATCGGCGGCTGTACGAGTATGCCGCGTTCCTGAGACCCACCGAGTCATATCCCGAGCAAGCCTTCGCCATGGAGCGGTTCGCCACGCGGGACGGGGCGTGGGAGCGGCGGGTCAGGGCCTGGATGGCGGAGAACGATGCGCTCCGGCAGTCGATCCTTGAGCGGCTCAAGGCCGATGGGCCGCTGCCTTCGCGCGTCTTCGCAGCACCGCCGGGCACCACGGACTGGAAGTCTTCCGGTTGGACCGGCGGGCGCAACGTACCCCAGATGTTCGAGTTGATGAGCCGTCGCGGAGAGATATTGGTGGCGGGACGCGAGGGCGGCCAGCGACTCTGGGACCTGGCCGAGCGCGTCGTCCAGCAGCCCACGCAGCGCAACGCTATCGATGCCGAAGCGTTCGCCGATCGACGCGTCCGTTCCGCGGTCGCCCGCCTCGGCTTCGCCGATCGGCGTGAGATCCGTGACCGGGTGCCCATCCTGCCGGCGGCCGACGCTCAGGCCGCCATCGATCGCCTCATCGCGGACGGCACTCTCCAGCGCGTGAGTCTCCAGGCCGAACCTGAGGCGGAGGCCTACATGCTCGCGGACGAGATCCCGCTGATCGACTACGTGGCGGGTGCTGGCTGGCGGCCTCGCACGACGCTGCTCTCGCCCTTCGACCCGCTCATCCGCGACCGGGAACGCACCGAACGGCTCTTCGGCTTCCATTTCCGCCTGGAGATGTACGTGCCCAGGGACCTGCGGAAGTTCGGCTTCTTCGTCCTGCCCATCCTGCACGGCGATCGCCTGATAGGCCGGGTGAATCCGAAGATGGACCGGCGGCGACGCGTCCTGGATGTCACGGCCGTTCACGTCGAGCCCGACGCCCCCGTCGATGACCCAGCGGTCGGCCTGGCCGTTGGAGACGCCATCCGAGAGCTGGGGACCTTCCTGCGGGCGCGCGAGGTCCGCTTCGAGTCGGTGCCGCAAGGCTGGCGAGCCGGCCTGGAGGGTGGAGCATGACCGGGCCTGGGCCGGTGACGGTGGCGTACTTCTACCGGACGCGGTGGGGCGCGCACGACGAATGGCTGGAGCTGTTCCAGCGCAACCATTGGCCGCTCCTGCAGGCGCAGCTCGCCGAGGGGCGCTACACGGAGGTGCGGCTCTTCACCCCGCGCTTCCACGGCGACGGCCGCGCCGACTGGGACGTCATGGTGACCATCACCTACCGCGACTGGGCGGCCATCGCCGCGCATACGGAGGCGGAGCTCACCGCGCGGCTTTATCCTGATCAGGAGCGCTTCCGCGCCGAGGAGCGACGCCGCTTCGAGCTCCTCGAGGCGCACTGGGACGTGGTCCTCGACGAGGTAGTGCTGCGCGAGGACCTCTAGCCACCGTTTCGAAGCTGGTACGGCCGGACCATCCGACCGATCGGATCGCCCACGAGTCGACCGCCTCGCATCACGACACGGCCACGAACGATCGTGGCCACCTGCGCGCCCGCTGTCGGGCGGCCGTGAAAGGGGGTGACCGGCTCCTTGCCGTGCAGCCGGGCCTGGTCGATCCTCCCGTGGCGCGACAGGTCGACCAGCGTAAGGTCAGCGTCCGAGCCCACGGCGATAGCCCCTTTGTGCGGGTAGATGCCCCAGGTTCGTGCCGGACCCTCCGACGTGACCCGAACCACGTCGTTCAGCGTGAGCCGGCCTTCCTGCACGGCGGTGAGGAGGAGGGGCAGGACGATCTCCACGCCACTGAACCCCGGTGCCACCTGCCAGACGTCGACTCCAGACTTCTCTGCGCGAGTGTGCGGCGCATGGTCGCTGGCCACCATCTCGATGCGACGCGCCGCGACCGCCCCTAGGAGTCCTGCCCCCTCCCCGGGCGGGCGTAGCGGTGGGTTCACCCGGGTCAGCGGACCCAGTCGCGCCCCGTCGTCGGTGGAAAGCAGAAGGTGGTGCGGCGTAACCTCGATCGTGATGTCGACGCCTTTCGCTCGCCAGATCTCCACCGCCTCGAGCCCAGCCTGGGAGGTCATGTGATGGATGTGGATGGTGGCCTCAGCCTCGGCCGCCAGCCGGCAGGCCCGTTCGATCGCCTGGACTTCGGCCTCGATGGGTCGTGTCTCGTGATGGACCCGGGCGTCCGTGCGACCGACGGCCCGCGCTGCCTCGATCAGCGGGGCGATGATGGCGCGATCCTCGGCGTGGAAACCGACACGCAGCCCCAGCGACGCAGCCTCGCGCAGCGCGGACAGCAGGTCTTCGTCGTCGGGGGCCGGCAGGGCGCCGGTCGTCTCGCCCAGGAAGCACTTGAGGCCGACGACGCCAGCGTCTGCCATCGGTCTGATGTGCCCGACGCCTTCGCGTCCCAGCAGCCCGAACAGCCCGAAGTCGACCCACGAGCGCCCCTCCGCGAGGCGCTGCTTCTGGGCGACCCGTTCGGCACGGTCGGTCGGGGGGATCGTGTTGGGCATCTCCAGGACGCCGGTGACGCCACCCATCACGGCCGCCTCAGACCCGCTGGCCCAGTCTTCCTTGTGCTCCAGGCCCGGCTCGCGGAAGTGGACGTGGGCGTCGATCA
>JALZLQ010000047.1 GCA_030858605.1 Chloroflexota bacterium | reverse complement strand
GGACCGGCCGATCGCGCCAGCCACGCCCGAGCCGGGCGCACGGCCAGGACGGCGCACATGTTCGGACCCCCCGGTCATGCCTATGTGTATCTGGTGTACGGACTTCATTCGTGCTTCAACGTGGTGGCCGAGACCGACGGCGTGGCTGGTGCGGTGCTCATCCGCGCCATGCGGCCACACCTCGGGCTGGACCTGATCCGTGCGCGACGCGGCCGGCCAGGCGATGCCGACGAGCGTCTGGCAGCGGGTCCGGCTCGAGTCTGCCAGGCCCTCGCCGTGGATCGCACGCTGGATGGGCACGACCTGAGCCTCGGCGAGGCCCTCTGGATCGAGGAGCCTGCCGATCAGGATCGAGAGGCCATGCCCTTGGCTGGCGTGGCATCGGGTCCGCGCATAGGAGTGGCCTATGCGGGCGAAGACTGGGCGGAGCGACCGTGGCGCTTCGGCTTGCGCGACGACCCATCACTCTCCCGACCTATGCCCCGCTGATGGACGCCAAGTCTCAGTCGCTTCTGGAGTTCCCCCTGGTCCGCGCGCGCCTGGCAGGTCATGCCTCCTTCTCCCCCTCGCGTCGCCTGGCGGAGTCGCTCTCGCCCTCGAATGACCCGTTGATCGTGGCGCGCGGACTGGATGAGACCGATCAGGCGAGGGCTTTCCTCTCCGAGCGTCCGGACGTCGGCGTCGGCGGCGCGCGAGACATCGGCGCCGCCGTGGAGCGGGCGGCACGGAGCGGCCGGCTGGAAGCCTCCGAGCTGCTCGACATCACGGCCACGCTCATCGCAGCCGGAAGGCTGCAGGATGCGCTGCGCGAAGAGCGCCGCGCTCTGCTCCACGAGCTGGCCCGCGCCATCGCGCCACTGCCGGCGTTGCGCAACCGTCTGGAGTCGAGCCTCGATCCGGCGGGAGAGCTGCTGGACAGCGCATCTCCCGCCCTGGGCGGGCTGCGCCGAGCCGTACGGGTCGCCTATGAGCGGCTGCGCTCCCGCCTCGAGGATCTGGTGCACCGCAGCGAGATGGGATCCGCGCTCCAGGAGCCGATCATCACGCTACGCAACGGTCGCTACGTGGTGCCCGTCCGCTCGGACGCCCGCGGCAGGGTGAAGGGCATCGTGCATGACCAGTCCGGCAGCGGCCAGACGCTCTTCGTGGAGCCGCTGGTCGCCGTGCAGCTGGGTAACGTCTGGCGCGAGGCGCAGCTCACGACCCAGGCGGAGGAGGATCGCATCCTCGATGAGCTCTCCGCCCTGGTCGGCAGCCAGGCGGGCCCACTGCGCGAGACACTCGACGCGCTGGCTCGGTTCGACCTGTGGGCGGCCAAGGCGCGTCTGGCCGCAGAGATGGATGCCACTCGCGCGGAGACGACCGATCGGGTCGAGGTAGAGCTGGCGGCTGCCCGCCACCCTGGCCTGACCGGGCGGGTCGTGCCCATCGACCTGCACCTCGGGCGGGAGTACACGGCGCTGGTCATCACGGGCCCCAATACCGGCGGCAAGACGGTCGCGCTGCGGACACTTGGGCTCCTCTCGCTCATGCACCAGGCCGGTCTGCACGTGCCGGCCGCTCCGGGCAGCCGGCTGCCGGTGTTCCGCGACGTGTTCGCTGACATCGGTGACGAACAGTCGGTGGCCCAGTCGCTATCGACTTTCAGCGGTCACCTCAGATCGATCGTCCGGATCGTGGAGGCTGCCGGCCCGAGTTGCCTGGTGCTGCTGGACGAGCTGGGGGCGGGCACTGATCCGACGGAGGGATCGGCCCTCGCCCAGGCGTTGCTGGATCACTTCATCCGGGCAGGCGCGCTGGTTGCGGCGACCAGTCACTACGCAGAGCTCAAGGTCTATGCCCACGACACACCGCAGGCGCGCAACGCATCCGTGGAGTTCGACCTAGAGACTCTGTCCCCGACTTACCGGCTGACCATCGGGCTGCCGGGTACCAGCCAGGCCTTCGCCATCGCCGAACGTCTCGGACTGGGCTCAGGGCTGGTGGACGATGCGCGCTCCCGACTCTCCCGAGCGCAGCTCGACTTCGAGGCCACGCTGTCGTCCATCAAGGCATCCGAGTCGACCGCGGCCGAGGCGCTGCTCCAGGCTGAGGAGGCTGAGGCGAGGGCCCGGACGGCTCGATCCGAGGCTGAGCAGGAGCGGACACGCGCTCGACGTGACCGGGAAGAGGCCGTCCTGGCCGCCCGCTCGGAGGCGGACACCGCGGTGAGAGCCATCCGTGAGGAGATCGAGGCGACCCGCGCGCTCCTGGCACGCGAGACGCTCACGGAGACCCGCCTGGACGAAGCCATCAGGCGCCTCGAGGAGCGCATCTCATCCCTGCCCGTCGGAGGACGATCGAAGCCGGCCCCAACCGAGGAGCCGATGAATCCGGCCGCCTGGCGGCTGGGCATGCAGGCACTCACACCGGCCGGACTGGAGGGCCGCATCGTCTCCCTTGAAAGTGGCGGGCGACGCGCGACGCTGGAGGCAGGCGGCTTGCGCGTCACTGCGGACGTCGCCGATCTGCTACCGGCCAGCCACGTCGACGACGCTACTTGGTGGGCGCGCTCGAGTGGCGAACGAGGGCCCAGCCAGGGACCAGCGGCGGATGGACCGGTGTCAGGGCGGCGCGGCGACTTCGGTGCGGAGC
>JALZLQ010000037.1 GCA_030858605.1 Chloroflexota bacterium | reverse complement strand
CGACCGGCGATCGGGTGGCCATCTACATGCCCATGATCCCCGAGCTGCCCATCGCCATGCTCGCATGCGCGCGCCTTGGGGCGGCCCACACCGTGGTCTTCGGCGGCTTCTCCGCGGAGGCGCTGAGCGGCCGCATCCAGGACGCCCAGGCCAAGCTGGTCATCACCGCCGACGGTGGCTGGCGCCGGGGCAAGCCGGTCGATCTCAAGACGGCTGCGGACGAGGCGGCCCGTCTCTGCCCGACCGTGGAGCACATGCTGGTCGTGCGGCGCATCGGGGAGGAAGGTCTAGCCGCCCCCGCCGCCATGCAGCCCGGGCGCGATGTCTGGTGGCACGACATCGTGGAGCGCCAGTCCGCCGACTGCCCGCCCGTGGCAGTGGACTCGGAGCAGTTGCTCTACCTGCTCTACACATCGGGGACCACCGCCAAGCCCAAGGGCATCGTCCACACCTCGGCGGGCTACCTGCTGGGCACCAGCGTTACCCATGAGCTGATCTTCGACATCAAGCCGGACGACGTGTACTGGTGCGCCGCCGACATCGGCTGGGTGACCGGCCACTCCTACATCGTCTACGGGCCGCTGGCCAACGCGACCACCGGTGTGCTCTACGAGGGCGCGCCCGACACGCCCGGCTGGGACCGCTGGTGGGAGATCATCGAGGAGCTCAAGGTCACCATCCTGTACACCGCGCCGACGGCCATACGTGCATTCATGAAGCAGGGCGAGACGCTCCCGGCCGGGCACGACCTGTCCAGCCTGCGGCTGCTGGGCAGCGTGGGTGAGCCCATCAACCCTGAGGCGTGGCTCTGGTACCACGTCAACATCGGCGGCGAACGGTGTCCCATCGTGGATACGTGGTGGCAGACGGAGACGGGCATGATCCTCATCTCTCCGTTGCCAGGAGTGACCACTACGAAGCCTGGCAGCGCGACCTTCCCGTTCCCGGGCGTGGCAGCGGACGTGGTCGACAACGACGGCCGGAGCGTGCCCCTGGGCGAGGGCGGCTACCTCGTGCTCAAGGAGCCGTGGCCGGCCATGCTGCGGGGCATCTACGGCGACCCGGACCGCTACCGCGAGACCTACTGGAGCCGCTTCCCGGGCATGTACTTCGCGGGCGACGGCGCCAAGCGGGACGAGGAGGGCTACTTCTGGCTCTTGGGCCGCGTCGACGACGTGATGAACGTGGCCGGGCACCGCATCAGCACGATCGAGGTCGAGTCTGCCTTGGTGGACCACCAGTCGGTGGCCGAAGCCGCGGTGGTGGGCAAGAACGACCCTGTCACCGGCCAGGCCATCTTCGCCTTCGTCACCACCAAGGTGGGCATCGAATCGGCCGATGCTCTCGGTCAGGAGCTGCGGGAGCACGTCTCGCGAGTCATTGGTCCCATCGCTCGTCCGCGCTACCTGCTGTTCACGCCGGACCTGCCCAAGACCCGCTCGGGCAAGATCATGCGTCGGCTCTTGCGGGACGTGGCGGAGGGCAGGCCGCTCGGCGACACGACGACCCTGGCTGATGCGAACGTGGTGGACAGCATCCGCGCCGGTGCCACGGGTAGCGATGAGGGCTGACCGCGCTGACTAAGAGCGGTCCCAGGAGGACACGGAGCCCATCCGAGCAGCGCGGTGCTGCGAACAGGAGTGGAGTGGCGCGGTGAACGCCAACGTACTGGTCTCCTCACGGGGGCCTTGTGCGGCCAGACGTAAAGGGCGGCCCCGGGTCGACCCTCAGCGAGGGAGGTTCTCTGCGTATGAGTGACAACGGAATGGTCAGAACGGTCGCCGCCATCTTGGGTGTCGCGCTAGTTGGTGCCGGGCTGCTCGGCTTCGTCGGAAATCCGATCGTCGGCCCGGGGCCCAACAACAACGGCACGGACGTGCTCTTCGCCGCGAACTCGGTGCACAACATCGTGCATCTGGTGACGGGCGCGCTGGCGCTGTACATCGCCTTTGGGCTCAGCGGTGCGCAGCAGGCCAATGGACTGCTGGGGTTCGGCATCCTCTACGTGGCGATCTTCGTGGCCGTGCTGATCAGCCCGACACTCTTCGGACTGTTCGATCCGATCCCGGCAAACTTGCCCTTGCATCTCCTCCACGCTGCACTTGCGGTCGTCGGGATCGGTGTCGGGTACATGGCCCGCGGCTCGACGTCAACGATGACTACCCGCTAGGCGGCCAACCTTGGGATCCCTTGAGACTCCCGGCATGTGCCGGGGGTCTTCTTCGTGCGTTAGGCTCGCGTCGTGACCTCCATCGGAGTGACCTCCATCGGCGGGTACGGCTTCCTGTCGGACTGCCGCAGCGCGGCCCTCGTCTCACGGGATGGGTCGATCGACTGGCATTGCCCGGTCAGCTTCGATGCGCCGTCGGTCTTCGGGCGGATCCTGGACCCAGATGGTGGTCACTGGTGGATCGGCCCGGTGGGCAAGACCGCGTCGAAGCGCGCGTACGTGGGCGAGAGCCTCGTCCTGCGCACCGAGTTCGAGGGCCCCGACGGAGCAGTGGCGGTGACCGATTTCATGGCCTTGGCGCAGGGCTCGCTCGGGCACGACATCGGCAAGCGTGTGCCGCACGCCCTGGTGCGCATCGTGGAGGGGATCCGGGGTCGGGTCACGCTGGAGATGGAACTCGTGCCACGCTTCGAGTACGGTCTCGCGCTACCGTGGCTGGAGGCGCGCGAGGGAGTGGTGGAGATGCGCGCCGGGCCGACTGTGCTGCGCCTGGAATCGGACGGGCCGGTGGATCTGGAGAGCGACCGGATCATTGCTCACTTCGAGATCGATCAGGGTCAGAGCCGATCCTTCGTCCTGCGGGCCATCGACCCGCTGGACGACGCAGCCCAGGACCGATCCTCTGATGGGACTGCCTCAGAGCTGTTGGAAGCCACGCTGGAGGGATGGCGCAGCTGGAACGAGTTGCATGTCTCGTACGACGGGGAGGCATCCGCCCTGGCTCGCCGTTCGGCGGTAGTCCTCCAGGGCCTGACCGACGCGCGGACGGGCGCCGTGATCGCTGCGCCCACCACGTCATTGCCGGCCCACCTCGGCCGCGGCGATACGTGGGACTACCGCTATGTCTGGCTGCGTGACCTGTCGTTCACGATGCGTGCCCTGTGGGTGGCCGCCTGCCCCACGGAGGCGGACCGCTTCCTGGGTTTCCTGGCTAACTCCCTGGGCCGCCCGGGCGACCGTCACGTGCCCATCGTGCTGGGCTCGGACGGCCGGCGCGACATCTCTGAGCATCAGCTGGATCACCTGGCCGGTCATCGCGACAACCGACCCGTGCGCGTCGGCAATCAGGCCTGGGATCAGCGCCAGCTCGATGTCATGGGTGAAGTGCTCGACTCGGCCTATCTGCTGCGCGAGCAGACCCCGGAGTTCGATCCGGAGTCGCGTGAGATGTTGCGTGACTTCGCCGACCGGGCGGCGGCCGGCTGGCGTGAGCTGGATGCCGGGATGTGGGAAGCCCGCGACCGAGAGCGGCACTACACCTCATCCAAGGTGATGTGCTGGGTAGCGCTCGATCGCGCTGTCAAGCTGTCAGCTCGTCTGGGTGAGGGCATCGACACGGCGGGATGGGAACGCGAGCGTGATGAGATCCACGCCACGGTCGTGCGTGAGGCGTGGAGCGAATCGGCCGGCGCTTATGCCGGCGCCTTTGGCTCCGACCAGCTGGATGCCTCGGTCCTGCTGATGCCGCTCGTAGATTTCCTGCCGGCCACGGACTCGCGCATGGCAGCCACGATCCGTCACATCGACGAGGGACTCTCGCAGGGACCGCTCATCCGACGCTGGAAGGATGAGCAGAACGGCTTCGTGATCTGCAGCTACTGGCTGGTGGAGTGCCTTGCCCTGATGGGCGACGTGGACGCCGCCCGTGAGCGCTTCGAGGCACTCAACGGACTGGCCAACGACCTGGGCCTGATGGGCGAGATGTTCGACCCCGCCAGCGGCCAGATCATGGGCAACTTCCCGCAGACGTTCTCCCACGTGGGCATGATCAACGCGAGCTGGCGGCTGACGGAACTCGGGCGCAGGAGCGCGCCGGGAGAGTGATCAGGTCGTGGCTCTGTCGTCCCGCTCGCTGGGCCCGCGTCGTAGTGCCTGCCTAGGCGCCCTGTCCCTGGCTCTGCATCAGTCCGCCATCGATGTAGAAGGTGGCTCCGGTCACGTAGTCGGCATCGTCAGAGGCCAAGTACAGTGCCAGCTTGCCGATCTCCTCAGGCTCGGCGGCGCGCTTCCAGGGGATGCTCTGGACCTGCTCCTCCAGCTCCTTCGGATCGTCGAGGGCCTCCTGGTTGAATGGCGTGAGGACCATGCCCGGCCCGATGTTGTTGACGTTGATCTTGAGCGGAGCGAGCTCCAGAGCGAGCGTTCGGGTCAGGTTCAGCTGGCCGCCCTTGCTGCAGTCGTAGTCCGACGCGCCCGCCCGCGGGATCGTGTCGTGGACCGAGGTGATATTGATGATCTTGCCTCCGCCGCCTTGCTCACGCCGGTGCCGGATGAAGCGCCGGCAGCAGAAGAAGTAGCCGTACAGGTTGGTGCGGATGGCGCGGTCCCACACCTCGGTCTCAAGGTCGGCGACCTCGGTGCCCGAGGCATCGACTCCGGCGTTGTTCATGAGGATGTCCAGCCCGCCCATCCGCTCCAGCGCGAGGTCGAACATGCGCTCGACCTCGGCCTCCTCGCTCACGTCGGCCTGGACGATCATCGCCCGACGACCGGCCGCTTCCACCTGGCGGCGCGTCTCATCGGCCCCGTCTCGATCCTGGTGGTAGTGCACCACGATGTCCGCGCCTTCGGCGGCGAAGACCGTGGCGGTCCCTTGTCCGATGCCCGAATCGGCGCCCGTGATCAGCGCCACCTTGCCGTCGAGTCGCACGCGATGCCTCCGTTGTCGTGTCTGGTCGTCCCGCCGCCAGTCTGGCGCTCCGGCGCGAACGTGTCGCGCCGCGCGGCGGGCGGGCCGCCATCCCTCGGCCGGAGTGCTCGCCGCGTGCGGCGTAACATCCTCTAGTGAGCGTCACTGATCGGCTGGCCAGGCCGCTGCGCGATCTGCGCATCTCCGTCACGGACCGTTGCAACTTCCGCTGCACGTACTGCATGCCGCGCGAGGTCTTCGGCGCAGACTTCCGCTTCATGCCGCGCGCGGAGCTGCTGACCTTCGAGGAGGTCACACGGTTGAGCCGGCTCTTCGTAGCCCTTGGCGTGGAGAAGATCCGGCTTACGGGTGGAGAGCCGCTCCTCCGGCGCGACCTGGAGCGGCTCGTGGCGATGCTTGCCCCGCTGCCAGGGGTCCGCGATCTGACCCTCACCACCAATGGCTCTCTCTTGGCCCGCAAGGCGCGCTCGCTGGCGGAGGCTGGGCTCCGTCGGATCACGGTCAGCCTCGACTCGCTCGACCCGGTCGTGTTCGCAGAGCTCAATGACGTCGACTTCCCGGTCTCCGACGTCCTGAACGGCATCGCCGCGGCGGAAGCGGCCGGTCTCTCGCCCATCAAGGTCAACATGGTCGTGCGGCGCGGGGTGAACGAGAGCAGCGTCCTGCCCATGGCGCGTTTCTGCCGTGAGCGCAGCTACATCCTCCGCTTCATCGAGTACATGGACGTGGGGCACTCCAACGGCTGGCGGCTGGACGATGTGGTCCCGGCCGCGGAGATCGTGGCCATGATCGACGCCGAGTCTCCGCTCGTTGCGGCCGACCAGAACTACCCGGGTGAGGTCGCCGAGCGCTGGCGATATCGCGACGGGAGCGGGGAGGTGGGTGTCATCGCCTCCGTCACACAACCCTTCTGTGGCGGCTGCACTCGGGCCAGGCTGACCGCCGATGGCCAGCTCTTCACGTGCCTCTTTGCGGTGTCCGGCACGGACCTGCGGGAGCCGCTGCGCGCTGGAGAGACGGACGACCAGCTGTCAGCGCGCATCGCGGCTGTCTGGAGCGTTCGCGCGGATCGCTACTCGGAGCTGCGCTCGGAGGCCACGCGCGAGCTGCCCAAGGTGGAGATGTCCCGTATCGGAGGGTAGGCGCCAGGATCGCGCCGGGACACCCATCCGGTCGGGCGCGAAATCGGTGTTCCTCGGCACGCTTGGCGCGCTATCCTTCCTCCGAACGGCCCGGCCGTGCGCCCTGACGCCGGTCGATCCCCGAGCCCACCATTCGGGTGTGCCGGTTCACAGGAGGAGAGAGAAGCATGACGCAATCGGGTCAGCCTGGCGGACCACCGCCGCCCCCGCCTGCATCGTCCCCGCCGCCGTCCGCCCCGCCGCCTGACTGGCAGTCGACGCCGCAACAGCCCTCGTCACCGCCACCTGCCGGCGGGGGCGCCGGCATGCCGTCCTGGACGGGCAACATCACCTCGACGGCTCCAGTAGCGGGACCGGCGGGCTACTACTACGCGGACGTCCCAAACCGCATCATCGCCTTCGTCATCGACTACATCCTGTTCTTCATCGTCTTCTTCATCGTCGGGGCCGTGACGTTGGGGATGTTCGGGACGAACCTCGGCTTCGTGCAGCTGCAGAGCACGACCTCCGTGCTCGTCCAGAACGTGTTGTCGTACCTGCTCGTTGGCGCGTACTTCGTCTACACGTGGACGGCCATGCGCGGCACCCTGGGCATGAAGCTCCTGGGGATGCAGATCGGACAGCAGGGTGACGGTCAGACCATAACCTTCAACCAGGGCATCCTGCGGTATGCGGTGATGTTCGGTCCGGGCTTCGTGGCAGGCCTTCTCAGCGCCTTCGTGCTTTCGCTGGGGCTGATCGCCTCCCTCGTCGCGTTCGTCTGGTTCATCGCGCTGCTGGTGACAACTGCGCAGAGCCCTACCAAGCAGGGTCTGCACGACAAGTACGCTCAGACCATGGTGGTGAAGGCGGCGCGCACGGTCGCCTGAGCCGTCGAGTCCCAGCCCGAGACTTCGCGCTCGACCCCGGTCTCCATGACCGGGGTCGATCGTTGCCCGGGCCACGGTGGGTTATCCACCTCTTGTCCACAGCGCCTGTGGATTCGTGGAAGACGCGCCCACTGGCCGGCACATCGGTGGATAACATCGTTGACCGACGTGTTGCGTTACCGTATCGTTCTTCTTGCCCGGAGGGGCCGGTCAGATCTCTCGGACACTGCGATCACATCAAGGTGACCGAGGCATCACGACAGCTTCTCTGGGCGTTTTCGTGTGCGCCGTGCGTCTCGTTCGCCGTGAGACTCGTT
>JALZLQ010000035.1 GCA_030858605.1 Chloroflexota bacterium | reverse complement strand
ATCGCGATCATCGCCGAGTTCGGGGTCAGCGTGGCCTCGATCGCCTTCCTGGCCGCGGCCGGCAGCTTCCTTTCGGGGATGGTGCAGCTCGCCTACAGCGGTATCACCCGCTATGTCTCTCGGCGAGCGATCCTGTCGGTAGGGAGTCTCGTCTTCGGTGGCGGCATGGCGGCGCAGGCGCTGGCGCCCGGTTTCCTGTCCTTCTCCGCGGCCAACGTCGTGAGCCGCCTGGGTGGCTCGCCCCAGCACCCCGTGGGCAACGCTCTGCTCGCTGAGCAGTTCCCCAGCCACCGGCGTGGCTTTGCCATCAGCGCCCATATCGCCGGTGGCAACCTTGGCACGGTCGCGGTGCCGCTGGTGGGCGCCTGGCTGATCAACGAGGTGATGGGCTGGCGTCTGACGGTGGTGCTGTTCGGCGCGCCGGCCATCCTGATCGGGCTGGCCATGTGGGTGCTCATCCGCGAGAGTGGCGCGGACCGGGCCGCGGCGCGGGCGGAGGGCAGCGTTCGGCAGGCCTTCGGTCGCATCCTGCGTGATCGCGACCTGCTCCTGGTCTACCTCTCGGCGATCTTGGGCGGAGGTGGGCGCGGTTTGGGAGTGCTCAACATCTTCGTACCGCTCTACCTTGCCCTCGTAGTCGGGTTGGATGCCCTGACCGTCTCGCTGATGTACACGGTGCTAGTCATCGGATCCGTGCCCGGCCCGATCATCGCCGGTTGGCTCTCCGACCGCTACGGTCGACGGCCGCTCATCGTGGTGGCCTACCTGGCAGGTGCCGTGTCCCTGGCCGTCTTCGTGCTGGCCGGCTCGGATGTGACGCTGCTGTGGGTGGCCATCGTACTGATGAGCATCTTCAACTTCGTGGAGAGCCCCCAGCTCCAGGCGTTGCTCGCCGATCTGGCGCCGCGTGGCATCCGTGACGCCTCGTTCTCGGTCTACTTCACGCTGGCCTTCGGGGTCGGGTCCCTCTGGGTCGCCGTCTACGGTGCGGTCATCGACCGATTCGGCGAGGCCCAGGGCCTGCCCATCACCTTCTGGCTGATGGCCGCGGCATTCGTGGCGGCGGCCATCACCGTGCTGCCCATCCGCGTCGAGGAACGCATCGCTGCCGAGCGCGCCGACGACGAGGCGGCCGGAGCGGGGCGCCCATGACCGGCGAGGCTCCGGAGGTCGTCAGCGAGGAGCACGTCCCCGTCCGGGACGACCCCATCGGTCGCATCGTTTCCCTGTCCGAGTTCGAGGCCATCGCGGAGCGCCTGCTCGACCGCGCCTCATTCGACTACATCGCGGGCGGGGCGGGCGAGGAGATCACCCTGCGTGACAACGTGGCGGCGTTCCGCCGACGCCGGCTGCGGCCGCGCGTCCTGGTCGACGTTGGCGAGGTGGATCTCTCGACCCAGCTGCTCGGCCAGCGCGTGGCGGTGCCCTTCGGCGTTGCCCCCATGGCGTTCCAGCATCTGGCCCACGACGATGCGGAGGTGGCCATGGCTCGGGCGGCCCGATCTGCGGGTGCCATGTTCTGCCTCTCGACGCTGTCCAGCGTCGCCCTGGAGACCGTTGCTGGGGCCGCCGGTGGGCGCTGGTTCCAGCTCTATGTCCATCGTGACCGGGCTGTGTCGCGAGATCTCGTGGCCCGGGCCGAGAGGGCAGGCTACTCGGCCATCGTGCTCACCGTGGACCTGCCGGTGGCCGGCTACCGTGAGCGCGACCTGCGTAACGACCTCTCGTATCCGGAACGCTTCGGGAACTTCGAGGCAGCGGCCGAGAGCGCCAGTCGGCCGCTCCTGGAGGTGATCGGCGGATTCAACGAGCGCCGCCTGACCTGGGCGGACGTGGAGTGGCTGCGTGGCCTCACGCGCCTGCCGGTGGTCATCAAAGGCGTGATGACAGGCGAGGACGCGGCACTTTCCGTGGATCACGGAGCGACTGCCGTGTGGGTGTCCAACCATGGTGGCCGTCAGTTGGATCGCGCCTTCGCCTCGATCGACGTGCTGGACGAGGTCGTGGCGGCGGTCGGCGGCCAAGCGGAGGTCTACCTGGACAGCGGCGTGCGGCGCGGCACGGACGTGGCGACCGCCCTGGCCATGGGCGCAAAGGCCGTATTCATCGGCCGGCCGCTAGGCCTGGCGTTGGCGGTGGGCGGGGAGGCGGGCGTGGCGCGCGCCCTCGAACTTGTCGCGGCGGAGCTGCGCATCACGATGGCCCTGCTGGGCGCGACCTCGGTCGGCGGCCTGCACCGCCGGATGGTCGATCCCTAGGGCGGGCTACCAGCGGCCGTGGGCTATACTCCCCGCTCCGCTGGCGCCGTGCGCCGCGGGTCCGTCGGTCGGGGCGTGGCTCAGCTTGGTAG
>JALZLQ010000015.1 GCA_030858605.1 Chloroflexota bacterium | reverse complement strand
GCTCTCCCCCGGCCGATATCCTGGCCGCAGACCGCGCTCCACCTCGCGGAAACCCGACTCGGGACCCCGGGCACCGGGGCGCCAGCCTGGCTCAGGACGCCGCGCCGCGCCAGAGGCGCCGACCAGTCCGCCGAAGCGCTCGCCCGGGATCTGGGCGGTAGGCCCCGGCCGAGGCCGGGCCTGCGAACGGTGCACTCCGCCCTCGTCGCGATGTCGGACCTCGGGAGCGATGGCGTCGCCACGCAGGAGCGCGTCGATGGTCTCCGACACGTCCGCGTGGACGGTCACTCGATCGCGATCCTGTATCTCCACCACCACGTCGAAGGTGGGCGGGGCCTTGCGCTCCAGCACGCTCTTCTGGGTACGCCGGCGGCGCGCTTCCTCATCACCCAACGTAACGCTCTGGATGCCGCCGATGAGGTCGGAGAGCGTGGGGTTGAGCATCAGGTTGTCCAGGTTGTTGCCGTGCGCCGTGCCGATGAGCTGGACGCCTCGCTCCGCGATGGTGCGCGCGGCTACCGCCTCCAGCTCCGTGCCGATCTCGTCGATGACGATGACCTCCGGCATGTGGTTCTCCACGGCCTCGATCATCACCGCGTGCTGGAGGTCCGGGGTGCGAACCTGCATTCGCCGCGCCCGACCGATGCCAGGGTGCGGGATGTCCCCGTCGCCGGCGATCTCGTTGGAGGTATCGACCACCACGACGCGCTTGTCCAGGTCCTCGGCCAGCACCCGGGCTGCCTCTCGGAGCATGGTCGTCTTGCCGATACCCGGCCGGCCCATGATGAGGATCGACTTCCCGGACTCCACCAGGTCGCCGATGATCTCGATGGTGCCGAAGACGGCCCGTCCGATGCGGCAGGTAAGGCCTACGATCTTGCCGCTCCGATTACGTATGGCGCTGATGCGGTGAAGCGTCCGCTCGATGCCCGCACGGTTATCCTCGCCGAAGGATCCGATATGGTCGACCACGTACTGGATATCGGCGTCCTCGATCTCCCGATCCAGCAGGACCTCTTCACCGCCACCGCCGAAGCGCGCCTCCGGCCGGCGCCCCAGGTCCAGGATGACTTCGATCACCTCGCGCTCCGGCGGCAGGGCGCGCAGACGCTGGAGGATCTCCGGAGGGAGCGCCTCCAGCAGCGCGTCGAGATCGTCTGTGATCTCTCGCCGTTCGGTCGTCACCAGGTCTCCTCCGGGGCGGGGCGTGGGGTCGGATCTGTCATCGGGTGGCTGGCACGAGAGCCGGTTCTGCGACACGCACGAGCGTCTCACGGACGAGGAGCGTGACATCGGCGAGGTGGCGGAAGCCGACCTCTTCCAGGCGGCGGTCGAGGGGCGCTTCGTATGTCCGAACGACGGTCGCGATGCCGTGGTCGCGGCGTGCCGCGTCGCGCTCGCGACGATTCGGCCCCGTACCGCTTCGCTCCCCGATGATGGCGAGACCATATCGGATGAGTGCCGTGGGGTCATGATCGGGCCGGCATATGAGGCGCAGATAGTGCGGCTGATCCTCCTTCGCCACGCCCAGTTGCATGAAGGCGGCCAACTCCTCGACGGCCGGCGGAGGGCAGGTCTGGACCCATGCTTCCACGTCCGCGAAGCGCAGGATGGGCGTCAGGGCGGAGCGCGGGATGCGCCAGTGGGAGCCCTGCCGCTCCCAATCGGGCAGGCGATACGACTCGATGCGCGCCACCGGTGTGGGCGTCACGGCCATGTACAGGCGGTTCAGTTGCAGCGCATCCAGGGGTGACGCCTCGCGGATGCCCTCAGCGGCAGCGGCGGCCTGCGTCGAAGGTGCAGGCAGTGGCTCGGCGGGCGGCCGGAAGAATAGGCGTTCCTCGCCGTAGCGCGCGAAACCAGCCTGCATGAAGAGCTCGACATTGCCGCTGTGGTCCGCGCAGGCCACATGCACCCGAGAGGCACCCCGTTTCCCACCGTCGCGGAGCAGGTGCTGGAGCAGCCGCAGGCGGATATCACCGGCCTCGCCCTGATCCACGGCGTCAAGCTCCACGATGGTCCATTCGTCGCGGTGTGCGTCGCGCTCCACGCGCGCCAATCCCACCAGGCGATGCTCGTCCTCGTAGACGTACAGCTGGTCGTGCGGCTGGAAGGCACCCAGCGGCATGCGGAACAGGCTGAAGACGCTGATGGCATGGGCGCTCACCGGCAGGCCCAGCGAGCGGACGCGCGTGTCGACCTCGTCCGAAGGGGTGTGTGAGAGGCGCGAGAGCTCGCCCAACGCGGACAGGTCGGTCAACCGCGCCGAGCGGACCCTCCCTGCGCGGGGGCTCATCGCTGTGGACCTGTTCGGGGGGTCATCGTACGCCGCCCGCGCGGCGCGTTGGGTGCCGGCGCCGGCTCGCGCCTTCGCCCGGTTCATCGAATTCGGAGGCCATGGTCGCCACCAGCCGGTGGAAGCGCGTCTCACCGGCCAGCTCAGGATGGAAGGCGGTGGCCACGATATTCCGCTCGCGGACCGCCACCACACGCCCATCGTCAAGCGTGGCCATGACCTCTACCTCAGCGCCCACGCGCTCGATGACCGGCGCGCGGATGAAGACCCCGTGGACGGGTGCATCGCCCAGGACCGGCACGTCCATCCGTCCCTCGAAGGAATCGAGCTGCCGCCCAAAAGCGTTGCGCTTGACCGATACATCCAGGAGGGGCAGCACCGGTTCGTCACCGTCGACGATCTCCTTCGCCAGCAGGATCATCCCGGCGCAGGTCCCGAAGAGCGGCGCTCCTTGGCGCGCCAGGTCGAGGATGGGGTCGCGCAGGCCCCAACGATCGATCAGCTTGCGCATGGTCGTGCTCTCGCCACCGGGCAGGATCAGCCCGCTGATGCCCTGCAGGTCAGCTGGCAAGCGCACCGGGTTGGCCTCCACGCCGATGCCACGGAGGAGGTCGAGGTGCTCGCTGAAGGCACCCTGGAGCGCCAATACACCGATCCTCATCGGCTGCTCACCCGTGGGTGCCCGCCCTGCGTTGGTGTGGTGCCGCCTACCAGCCGCGTACCGCCAGCCGCTCGGCCTCCGGGATGGTCGCCATCTCGATGCCGCGCATCGGCGCGCCCAGGCCCTTTGAGACGTCCGCGATGATCTTGGCGTCGTCGAAATGGGTGGTCGCCTGGACGATGGCGTTGGCCATGCGCGCGGGATCCTCGCTCTTGAAGATGCCCGAGCCGACGAAGACGCCCTCCGCGCCGAGTTGCAT
>JALZLQ010000119.1 GCA_030858605.1 Chloroflexota bacterium | reverse complement strand
GCTTTGATGAGCCGGTCGAAGGAGCCCTCTGGATAGCGCGAGCCTGCTGGTGCGGGGCGTGCAGGCCGTTCGACGAGATCGTCCATGGCCGCCGCATCATACGAGCGGCCAAGAGCCGGCGAGCCGTGTCTTGACCAGGAAGTGCGCCGCCGGGCACGCGGATCGGCCATCTCCGCTAAGCTTCACTCTCCTCGTGCTCGATGGGCGCTCCGGTCAGCGCTCCGGTCCCTAACCGTCCGATCCCGATCCACACCTTGCCCTGACCGGGCCCCGCTCAGGCGGGAGGGCCCCTCGTCAGGAGCTTCATTCCATGTCCTTCGATCGTCTCGGGTTGTCCCCGGATCTACTTCGTGCCGTCGCGGCGCAGGGCTACACGGTGCCCACGCCGGTCCAGGCCGAAGCCATTCCCATCGTCCTCGCTGGACGCGATCTGCTGGCCGGCGCCCAGACCGGCACGGGAAAGACCGCAGCGTTCGTTCTGCCCATGCTCCAGCGACTGGCGACCACGCCAGTCCGGGTGCCTGCGCCCACGTCGAGCCGCCCGGCCACGCACGGTCGCGGTAGCGGCAACGGCCGCGGTCCCATCCGTACGCTGATCCTGACGCCCACGCGGGAGCTGTGCCTCCAGGTCGAGGAGAGCGTCCGCACTTACAGCTCGCAGCGTCCCGTGCGCTCCACGCCCATCTACGGTGGCGTCGGCTTCGATCCCCAGGCCCGCGCCCTGCGCAGCGGTCCGGCGGTGGTCGTGGCCACGCCGGGTCGGTTGCTGGACCACGTCACGCAACGGACCATCGATCTCAGCACCGTCGAGATCCTGGTACTGGACGAGGCCGATCGCATGCTGGACATGGGCTTCATCCGCGACATCCGGAAGATCCTCGCCTTGCTGCCCGCTGAGCGGCAGAACCTTCTCTTCTCGGCGACCTTCTCGGCGGAGATCCGCCAGCTGGCGGACGGCCTGCTCCGCGACCCAGCGTTCGTACAGGTGACGCCCAGGAACACAACGGCGGAGTTGGTGCGCCAGGTGGTCCACCCGGTCGACCGAGAGCGCAAGCGCGAGCTTCTGAGCCATCTGATCCGTTCCGGTCGCATCGACCAGGCGCTGGTCTTCACGCGCACCAAGCACGGCGCCAACAGGCTGTCGCAGCAGTTGGAGCGCGACGGCATCAGTTCGGCGGCGATCCACGGCAACAAGAGTCAGCCACAGCGCGTCCGGGCCTTGAGCGACCTGAAGGGCGGCCGCGTGGCCATCCTTGTGGCCACGGACGTGGCGGCGCGCGGCCTGGACATCGAGGCTCTGCCGCACGTCGTGAACTACGAGCTCCCCACGGTGGCGGAGGACTACATCCATCGAATCGGTCGTACCGGGCGAGCCGGCGTGGACGGCGATGCCGTTTCGCTGGTGTGCATCGATGAGGCGCCCCTCCTGCGCGCCATCGAGAAGCTGCTGGGTCGCGGTATCGCGGCCGAGACGATCAGCGGCTTCGAGCCGGATCGAAGCATCCCCGCCGAGCCCATCCGCTTCCGCAGCGCGATGGGTCCGCAGGCGGGCGGCCGCGGGCAGAGTGCCACGGGCGGGCAGCGAGCGGGCAGCGGAGGGCGGTCCTTCAGTGGTCAGCGCTCAGCCGGTCGCGGTGCCAGCTCCCCTTCTCGCAACGGCCCGCCAGCCTGGAGCGGTGGTGGCTCGCCAGCCCGGAACGGCGGGCCGGCTTCGGGCGGAGCTGCGGGTCGGCGGGGTGGGCGTCCCCCGCAGCGCAGCGGGCCATCGGGCACGGGGATAGGCTCGCAGCGAGTCGCGTTGCCAGGTGAGCGCCTGGCTCGTCAGGGTCGCTGACCCACGGCGCACCACGCCGCTCATCCTTGACCGACCGGGACTCTCGAACGCATGTGCCCAAACGTCGTTGGGCGCGTCTCGCGCTTGCCGCTCTCTTCATGGGCAGCGGTACGCTGCACCTGGTTCGGCCCGACCTCTACCTTGCGTTGGTTCCGGAGATCCTGCCCGCACCGGAGGCGCTGATCGTGGCGTCGGGTATCGCTGAACTCGTGTGCGCGGCCGGCCTTGTCCGCAACTCCGCGTGGGCCGCTCCCGCAAGCGTGTTGCTGCTCCTGGCCATCTTCCCGGGCAACATCCACTACGCACTCGACGCATCGACCAACCCTCAGGCTCCGACCTGGCTCGTGGTCGGCGCCTGGTTGCGCCTGCCCCTCCAGGTGCCGCTCATCTGGGCCGCGCTTCAGGATCGGCCAGGCTCAGGCCGCCCGTAGAAAAGCCCCGACCAGAAGGTCGGGGCACTAGGTAAGAAAGGTGGGGCCGGGAGGCCGTCAGGGACGCTTGCCCCTGTTTGCCGCCACGTGGCCGCTCCATTCGGAGGTGCGGTTGTCGTTCGTGGCGGTACTCCCGTGCCAGCCGCAGACGCAGGTCACGGTCTGGGCGCGGTGCTTGTACTCCGCGATGACATGCTTCAGCGGCTGGTCGGGAGCGGGCGGCCTGATGGGATGAGACATCGAACCTCCGTTGCCGAACAGCTACTGCGGCTGGCTTAAGCGGACGTCACCTTGACAGCGCGGGGGCCGCGAGGACTGGACTCGATCTCGAAGGAGACCTTCTCGCCGCCGACCAGGCGGTCGAAGTCGATGGAGCTGTCAAGCCCGTCACGATGGAAGAAGTAGTCCTTGCCGTCCTCGGCGGTGATGAACCCGAATCCACGCTCGGAGACGAGCTTCTTTACGGTGCCGTTTGCCATGGGGTTTGCCTCGCTTCTTCTCGAACAGCTCGATCGACGCACGGTCGGCTCGAGAAGAACCAGCGACCAAGCGGGGAGCCCTCGACTGCCGAGGGAACGGACATTGTACCCCTCCTGACCCGATTCCGATATAGGCTGGACCCATGGGTAGTGTCTCAGTTTGATCCCGCGGACCGTTGACCTTCCCTAAGCATCGGGCCATGCTTAGGTTGTGAGGCAACAGAAGATGCCAGCCGACCCGAACCGCCGCGCCAAGGCGGGCCGAGTCCCGTC
>JALZLQ010000282.1 GCA_030858605.1 Chloroflexota bacterium | reverse complement strand
GCCGGGGCGGGAGCGGTTCCGGCTGCCGGGACCGGAGCCGGGGCGGGAGCGGACGAGGCGGGAGCGGACGAGGCGGATGCCGGCACGGCGAGCGCTTCGTCCGCAGTGGCGGCAGGTGCCGGGGTGGGCGCCTGCGCAGGAGCAGCGGCGCTAACGCCACCACCCTCCACGAACTTCATGATGTCTTCGCGCGTGACCCGGCTGTCATGGCCCGTGCCGGCGACCTGTGACAGGTCTACGCCGTGCTCGCGGGCAAGCCGACGTACCGCAGGCGTCATGCGCCCGGTGTACCCGGACACGTCCCCTGCCCCGTTGGAACCGGCGGTGCTGCTGCCGGATGATGGAGCCGCAGTGGCAGGCGCCGCGGTGGCAGGCGCCGCGGTGGCCACGGCAGCGGGTCGCTCGTCGGCGGGTCGCTCGTCTGAACCGGCGGGTCCGTGGCCGCCCTGCGCGCCGGCAGCGTCCTCGGCACCCTGCGGCTCGGGTGTGTCACCTTCGCCTGGTCGCACCTCGTCAGCACCGGTGACGGCCTCGGCACGGGCGACGGCCCGGGACTCTGCCGTCGAATCGGCCTGGGCGCTCTCACCGACCGCCTCGATGACCGCGATCTCCGTGTCGTTAGGGACCGTCTCGCCTTCCTGCACGAGGATCTCAGTGAGCGTCCCCGCGAAGGGCGACGGGACCTCGGCGTTGACCTTGTCCGTGATGACCTCGACGATGGGCTCGTACTTGTCGACGTGGTCGCCCAAATTCTTGAGCCACTTGCCGATGGTTCCCTCGGCGACGCTCTCTCCAAGCTGGGGCATGGTGACCTTAGGCATCAGCGGGTCTCCGTTGGGTAGTGCGGCGGCCGAGCGGTGAGGCGGCTCATCAGGTCCTAGTGTCGCCGATTCCGGCCGGAGCGGTGTCCGGAACCCGGGTCAGCGCGCGAGCCGGCCGCGTCAACGTTCCCGGACGCGAGCAACCTGTTCAGTCAGCGAACAACCGCGACGTGCTGGGCATGCGCACCCGCCCCGATCGCCACCCCGGCCAGCGGCGACGGTCGGAAAGCAAGGCTTCTCAAGTCCCAGATGCCCCGGATCGCCGCTTGGACCGCGAATCCCCGTCCGTGACAGGCCCCAGGGCCGCGAGCCGGAGGCCTTCCGCCACTATCCGGAGGCCGTCCGCCACTCTCCGCCCCCGACGAGCAGCTCCCTGGTCCGGATCGTGCAGAGGCTGAACGCCCGCGCGTCACGGAGCTCACACGGATAGCCCAGAGAGCGCAGCGTCGGGTGACCCCAGGGACCGGCCCGGCCCTCCTCGTCAGTACGCGGCGAGGCGCCTCACGGCATCGGCGATGCGGTCGGGGTTGGGCATGAACCAGTCTTCCAGCGTGTGGGCGTATGGCACGCCTGGCACGTCCGGGCCGGTGACCCGCATCACGGGCCCGTCGAGGTGGTCGAATGCCTCCTCCGCGATGATCGCCGCGATCTCCGCACCGTAGCCACCGAAGCGGTTGTCCTCGTAGACCACCACGGCCTTGCCCGTCTTGCGCACGCTCTCCAGGATCGTCTCGCCATCCAGCGGCCTCAGCGTCCGGATGTCGACGACCTCGACGCTGATGTCGTCGCCTTCCAGCAGCTCCGCCGCCTCCAGCGCGTACTGCACCATCAGCCCGTAGCCGATGATCGAGATCTGGCTGCCCTCGCGCACCACCTTGGCCTCCCCCAGCGGGATGGAGTAGTCCGAATCAGGGACCTCGCCGCGCACCGAGCGGTACATCTTCTTGTGCTCGAAGAAGAGCACCGGATCCTCGTCGCGGATGGAGCTGCGCAACAGGCCGCGGGCGTCGTACGGTGTGGAGGGGATGACCACCTTGAGCCCCGGCACATGCGCGAAGAAGGCTTCCACCGACTGTGAGTGGTAGAGCGCCCCGTGCACGCCACCGCCGTATGGCGCGCGGATCGTCATGGGGCAGGTGAAGGTGCCGTTGGATCGGTAGCGCATGCGCGCCGCCTCACTCACGATCTGATTGAAGGCGGGCATGATGAAGTCCGCGAACTGGATCTCCGGCACAGGCCGCAGGCCGTTCAGCGCGGCGCCGATGGACGCGCCGATGATCATCGACTCGCTGAGAGGCGTGTCCAGCACCCGCTCGCTGCCGAACTCATCGAAGAGCCCGTCCGTGGCCAGGAACACGCCGCCCTTCTTGCCAACGTCCTCGCCCAGCACGATGATCGTCTCGTCGCGCCTCATCTCCAACTGGAGCGTGGAGCGGATCGCCTCGATGTAGGTCATCACGGCCATGGCTCAGGCCTCCTGCTCAGCGGTGAGCGGGCCGCCATCGCCCATGAAGCGAGTCGAGCGCCAGTGAGGATCGTCCATGCGCGCCGGTGGCGCGTCGGCGTAGACATGTGCCTGCGCCGTGGCCGGATCGGGGTCGACCTGTTCCTCGGCCCAGTCCGTGGCGTCCTCCACGACCTTCTTCGACTCGGCCGCGATGCGTGCCTCCTCGGCTTCATCAAGCACGCCCGCATCGAGCAGTTGCTGACGGAAGCGCGGCAGCGGATCCATGCCCTTGCCCGCTTCAAGGTCCTCCGCCGAGCGGTACTTGGTCTGCTGGTCGTCCGAGGAGTGCGCCGTCATGCGCGTGACCTTGGCCTCGATCAGCGTGGGGCCCTCGCCAGAGCGCGCCCGGTTTATCGCGTCTCGGCCGATGCGATAGCACTCCAGCACCTCCATCCCGTTGGCGATGATGCCCGGCATGGCGTA
>JALZLQ010000237.1 GCA_030858605.1 Chloroflexota bacterium | reverse complement strand
TCGCGAGGAGATACTCACCGGGTTCCGCGGCGTCCTCCTCACGGCCGACGCACACCCACGACGACGCGAACCAGGCTTCCTGCTCGTATGCGAAGACCTCGGGATCGTGGAAGACGCGCGGTGGCAGCAACGACGCTTGATCGACCGGTCGGCGCACCGTCGCCACTTCTGCTGCCGAGATCGGGGAGCGCAGGGCGCTCATCCGGACTCAGCCAGCCAGAGTCGCCAGGTCTGCTCGGCAGGCCCGGCCGACGCCCGGTCGCCCATGCGCACCAAAGGCAGCCGAAGGAGACGCGGGTCGCCGGTGAGGCGATCAGCCACTTCGGCCGCATCCATCCGCAGATAAGCGAGCCCCTGGTCACGATATCGTCGGCTCGATTCATCGATCAGCGCCGGCGCGCCAAGCCGCTCGATGAATCGGCGCAGCTCCGTGGGCGCCGGCGGACGGATCGCGACATCGACCAGGCTCACTTCCACACGCCGCTCCTTGAAGAAGCGCAGCGCACGCTGCGTCTCTCGCGAGTCGCGCCGGCCGAATACCTGGACGCGTTGCATCTTCGCAGTGCCATCCGCCCGATCCAGGCAGGGTCCTACGTACTTGCGCTGGCCTTCTTGCGGCCTCGGTTGGAGCGTCGCTCGGGCGTCATAAGCCCCACCACGAAGCCGTTGGGAGACTTGCGAACGGCGACTTCCTTGCCTGCTTCCTGAGCCGCGCGCAGAAGCCGCTGTCGGATGGTGACACCCTTCTCCTCCTTGCCCAGGCGGATCTCGAAGACCGTCTCGGGGCTGCTCAACTGAGCCATCAGCCGAGTGAACTGCTGCTGCTGTTGGCGCCGCTCGCGCTGGGCGGGCGTGAGCTCCTTGGCGGTGGCGCGACTGGGGTTGGGTCGGGTCATGGCCGACGCGTCGACCTTTCGGATCTTGACCATGTGTGTGCCTCGCTTCGATCGATCAGTCACCGGTCGGTCATGACGGCTGCCGACCGGTGGGAACGTCCCACAGGATACGATACAGCGCGAATCGTGACGCTCGGCGAAAAATCGCGCTCTCGACGACGATCTCGTTTGACCACCAACCGGTATGGACTTCTGGGGAGGACACTGGCCTTGAGGATCGGCATCATCACACCGCAGGGCTGGACCGGCGAATTCGACGGCTGGGACGCGCCTCGCGCCTGGATGCGCACCATGGATGTGGCTCGACTAGCCGAGGCGTTGGGCTTCGATTCGGTCTGGCTGTACGATCATCTTCACACTGTGCCGAAACCGACCGAGGAGATCACCTTCGAGTCCTTCACGTCGCTTACGGCACTGGCCACCGTGACCGATCGAGTCCGGCTGGGGCACGTGGTGGTCTGTACCGCGTTCCGCAATCCGGCCCTGCTTTCGAAGATGATCAGCACCATGGATGTCATCTCCGGAGGGCGGATGGAACTGGGCATCGGCGCGGGCTGGAAACGGGATGAGTGGCTGGCCTACGGCTACGGTTTCCCGGAGACGAAGGAACGCCTGGCCGCCCTGTCGGACCACCTGGAGGTCATCAAGCGGATGCTCGGTCCTGGGCGGGCCACCTATCCCGGCAAGTACGCCAGCGTTGACGGCGCCATCAACGTGCCAAAGCCCCTCCAGCAACACCTGCCCATCATGGTCGGGGGCAACGGACCGAAGGTCACCTGGCGCCTCGCCGCGCGGCATGCTGATGAACTGAACGTGGACGGCATGAAGCCGGATGAGCTGCGCGAGGCGCTGCCGGTCATCCGCTCGCGCTGCGAGGAGATCGGCCGCGATCCGCA
Organism: Chloroflexota bacterium; assembly: GCA_030858605.1. Classification (GTDB taxonomy): domain Bacteria; phylum Chloroflexota; class Limnocylindria; order Limnocylindrales; family CSP1-4; genus Palsa-1032. The sequence continues at coordinate 1,719 of JALZLQ010000237.1, read as the reverse complement.
GACACTGGCCGTCTCGGCCCATGTCTGGTGGCAGGACTGGGCGATGAGCAGCCAGGAGCGCGTCGATCGGCTGGCCGCCTATCGCGAGCTTGGAGTGTCGCGCGTCATCACCATGATCCGCGAGACGACCGAGAGCGACGAAGCGCTGGCCACCTTCGCCGAGGAGTGCCGTACGGCTGGCGCTGAGCTCGAAGCGAGCACGGCGCTGGGCGCTTGAGCGTCACAGGCCCCGGTCATCAGATGCGCATCGCGACCTGGAACGTCAACTCGCTGAAGGTGAGGCTGCCTCGTGTGGAGGAGTGGCTTCGCCTGCGCGAACCGGACATCCTGCTGATGCAGGAGACCAAACTAAGTGATGACGCGGCGCCCATGGTGCCTCTGCGCATGGCGGGATACGACTTGGCGCATCACGGCGAGGGCCGCTGGAACGGCGTGGCCATCGCCAGTCGGGTCGGCCTGGAGGACGTCAGCCTGGGCTTCGAGGGTGCCGGGCCGGACGCCGAAGGCGCCCGCTTCATCGCGGCCATCTGCGGAGGCATCCGCGTCATCAGCGTGTACGCACCAAACGGCCGGGCGCTGGGCACGCCGTTCTATGCCGCCAAGCTGGAATGGTATGAACGGCTGGCCGCCTGGCTCTCACGCAACGCCGGTCCGGGCGACGACCTGGTGCTGGGTGGCGACCTGAATGTCGCCCCGGAGGACATCGATGTCTACGACCCGCGTGTCTATGTCGATACGACCCACACTTCGGGACCCGAACGGGCTGCCTTTCGCGAACTGATCGACTGGGGGCTGGTGGACGCCTATCGCCGGCACCATCCCGAACCAGGTCGCTTCACCTGGTGGGACTACCGGGCGGGCAACTTCCACAAGGGCCTGGGCATGCGTATCGACCATCTGCTGGCCACGCATCCCGTGGTCGAGCGGAGCACCGGCGCGGAGATCGACCGGGATGCGCGGAAGGGCAAGCTGCCCTCGGACCACGCGCCCATGTGGCTGGATATCGCCTGAGCGCAGCCCGGGAACCTGGGGACGGTTGGGTAGAATGAGGGCTCGAGTCCTGGATGGAGTGGCCCGGCTCCGTCGCCGCCACGACACGCCTGGAGGCTCTCCTGACTCCATCACCGACGACGATCGTCCGCGCGGCCCTGCTCGGTGCGGTGACCCTCTTGGTCAGTGTGGCCCAGGTCGCCGCTCATGCCGACCTGGAATCGTCCGACCCGGCTGATGGCGTGACGCTTGAGGCAGCGCCGAGCGAGGTGAGCGGCGTCTTCACCGAGCCGCTCGACCCCGCAGCCAGCCGGCTCCTGCTTCTGGACGCGGACGTCGGACGCGTGGCCGAGGGTGGTGTGGATCCTGAGGGTGGCACGGTGACCACGATGAGCTTGGCGCCGCCCGCGCTGACACCGGGCACGTACGAGGTGCGCTGGACCGCCCGCACTCTCGACGATGGTTTCGTCACGCGCGGGCGCTGGACCTTCATCGTCTCCCAGTCAGGCGCTCAGGCGACCCCGCCGAGCCCCAGCCAGACCCCCGCGGCGTCATCCCCGGTCGGCTCGCCCAGCGCGAGTGGGGCCTCGTCGGCGCCGCCCGCGTCGGTGGCACCCACGACCGACCCTTCCCCGTCGTCCTCGGCGACCCCCAGCGTCCGACCGGTGACGCCGGGCGAAGGCGGCGCTGACCCGCTGGGCGACGTGGCGGTGCCGCTGATCGCGCTTG
>JALZLQ010000234.1 GCA_030858605.1 Chloroflexota bacterium | reverse complement strand
CACCGGTCTCCAGGATGACCTTGAGGTGCGCCGGCCCGCAGGCCGCCTTGATGGCCACGATCTCCTCGAAGACGGCCGCGTAGTCGCCCTGGAGGAAGGCGCCCCGGTCGATGACCATGTCGATCTCGTCTGCACCGGCCTCCACGGCCTGCCGCGTCTCGGCGATCTTGATGTCCGCGAAGGTCTGCCCCGACGGGAAACCGGTGGCCACGCTGGCGACCTTGACGCCGCTGCCCTTGAGGGCGCCCTTGGCCACGGTGATGAGCGAGGGATAGATGCAGATGGCGGCCACGTGCGGGATGGACGGATCGCTCGGGTCGGGCCGCATACCCTTGGCGCACAGCGCGCGGACCTTGCCCTCCGTGTCCTTCCCCTCCAGCGTGGTCAGGTCCATCATCCGGATGGCCAGGTCCAGCGCCCAGAGCTTCGACTCCTTCTTGATCGAGCGTTTCTTGAGGCTGTCGACCCGCTCGACCAAACCGACTTGGTCGACCCCGCCCGCCCGGTCGACCAGGGCACCGATGGGCTCGCCCCGGCCCGCCCAGGCGCTCACGAGGGCCGATGCGTCGGCGCGTGCCGCGTCGTTGGCGTCCCGGTCCGTGCGCTCGAGGATGGTGCTCACCCCGACATCCTAGCCCGTGCGGGCCGATGAGGCCAGTCGCCTTGACACCAGAGCCTAAGACATGTGACCATCCGGTCACTATGACTCGACCCGAAAGAGATGAGCTGAGCGCGGTCTGTCACGCCCTGGCCGACCCTACGCGCCGTGTCCTGCTGGCGTTGCTCGCACGCAGGCCCGGCGCGACGACGACGGATCTGGCCCGCGCCGCTCCGCGCATGACGCGCTGGGCCGTCATGAAGCACCTCACCGTGTTACGCGAGGCTGGTCTGATACAGACGCTACCGGAGGGCCGCCGCCGCCGCCACTACCGGATCCCCGGCGCCGTCCGCGCCCTCCAAAGCTGGCTGACCGAGGCTGACGCGGCCTGATCCGATACTGCCGGGAGGCCAGTGACGCCCGCCGTGGTTCGGACGATCGATTCCAGCCGGGTTGGCATACCCGGTGCTAGTGAACCGTAAGGAGCCCACCCCTCAGATGCCAGCGTCGCTGGAATCAGACCGGCGAAGCCTTCCTGAGATAGGCACCGGGACCGGCTCCGCTCAGCCGCGCGCCGCGGATCTATCGAACCAGGCGGGCCACTCGTCGCCGGCCTCCGCGACGGCCACGATCGTTCCCTCGCGAAGACTTGCGGCTGAGATCTCTGCCCGCGACACGCCGTAGCGGACCATCAGCGCCTCCACCAGCGCGGCGCCCGCCGTGAGTTGCCCGGCGCGGCGCCGGTTCACCGCGAATCTGATCACCAACGCGTCTGCCGGCTCCCGGGCCAGCAGGTCGAAGCTGGCGGGAAGGTCCGCCAGGTCGATCTTTCGCACCAACCCGCCGACGGTCCGCGCAGAGCCGCCTACCACAGGGCCGGAGACCAGCTTGACCAGGTTGGAAGCCGTTCCGCCCACCATCACACACCGGACAGGTCCGTCCGCCGGGGGCCGGGCTTGGAGCCCGTCGACCAGGCGCTTCGCCTCTGCACGCAGTGCGTTGATCTCGAACCAGGTGGGCGGGTCGTGGACCACGAGCGCCTTGGTCAACCGCGATGACCCGGTAGGCAGGACGCCCACCATGGGCTCCGCCGACCCTACGTCGATGGAGATGATCTCCGTGGAGCCACCGCCGATATCCACGACCATCAACGCGTTGCCTCCGGGGACGCCACCCGTCACGCCCAGTAGCGTCAGCCGTGCCTCTGCCTCATGACTGAGGACGTGCAACGGCCGGCCCGTGGCGGCGAGCACGCGTGCCAGCACGTCCGCGCTGTTGGTGGCCCGGCGAAGCGGCTCCGTGGCCACGAACGTGACGGACTCCGCGCCGTAAGCTGCGCTGGTCGCCGCGTAGCGCTCCAGCGTGCGCACGATCGCGTCGCACGAGTCGGTCGGGATGTGCCCCTCGCGATCCACCACGTCGCCCAGCCCCAGCAGTTCGCTCTCATCGACGAGCGCCCGGACACCACTCGCTCCCACCAGCCCCACGACGAGGTGGACGCTGTTGGAGCCGACGTCGACCGCGGCGCCGACTCGCGTTCGGCATCCGGAGCGCTCGGGTGAAGCCATGCGCGCGTACTCGGTCAAGCGGACAAGTCGAGAGCGGGCGGGTCGCTCAAGCGGGCGGCAGGCCGCGCTTGCCGTCGATCAGGAAGTGCCGGAACCAATCGGTGATGCGCTCGATGTTCTCCACGCGCCGGAATGGTGCGCCGCTGCGAGTCAACTCATGTGATTCGTGCGGCACACGCATGAAGCGCACCGGGCGCTTCAAGGACCGCAGGACTGTGAATAGCTCCTCGGCCTGTGTTATCGGACAGCGCAGGTCCTCCTCCGCGTGCTGGATGAGCAGCGGCGTGTGGATGTCCTCGGCGTATGTCAGCGGTGAGTGCAGCCGGTAGATGTCCGGGTCTTCCCAAGGGTTCCTGCCGTACTCGAACTTCCCGAACAGGGGACCTGCGATGTCCCCGCTGAGCATCTCCCCGGCCATGTCATTTACAGCGCGGCAGGACACAGCGGCCTTGAAGCGGTCCGTGTGGCCCACGATCCAGGACGTGAGGTAGCCACCGTACGAGCCGCCCGTCACGCCCAGCCGGTCGGGGTCGGCCAGGCCGTCGGCGATCAAGGAGTCCACGCCGCCCATCACGTCGCGCATCGGGCCATCGCCCCAGTCGCGGAAGTTGGCGTGATTGAAGTCCTGCCCGTAGCCCTGGGAGCCGCGCGGATTGCAGGCGTACACGCTGATGCCCTGCCCGACCATGACCTGCCACTCCCAGAACATGGACCAGCCATAGAGCGTGGATGGCCCACCGTGGATCTCCACGACCAGCGGCGCTGGCTTGCCGTCGCGGCGCGGCGCCTCCAGGAACCAGCCCTGGATGCGGCGCCCATCCGCCTCGTGCCAGCGCGTGACCGGACGCACGATCGAGACATCTCCCC
>JALZLQ010000230.1 GCA_030858605.1 Chloroflexota bacterium | reverse complement strand
AGCAGGTCACGGGGAGATCCAGCCATCGCTCCAGCGGGCAGAAGGAGGGTCGTCAGCGCCAGGCAGGTGCCCAGGAGCATGGCACGACGGCGCGGTCGAAGCATCAAGAGATCCTCCCCCTCGATCCGCTTCGTCACAACGGCGCGACGCAAGACAGTCGAGTGACCCCAGCGTACCCCAACGCGTCGAGTGCATCCCGGGGCGGGCCACCATTGCTATATCGTTCGAGGACACGCTCAGTCGCGGGCGGACCGGATCGAGGAGGCAACGCTGGACCAGGACGAGCAAGTCGATCTGCTGGCAGGCCTGACGCTGTTCGGCGATCTGGGCCCAGCTCAGCTCGCGGAAGCGGCACATACCTTCAGTGAGGAGTCCTACCCGGCCGGCCAGCGCATCCTGCGCCAGGGGTTCACGGGAACCGGCTTCTATGTGATCCTGGAGGGCGAGGTCGCCGTGCGCATCGATGGAGAGGACAGGGCGCGGCTGGGCAAGGGCGACTTCTTCGGCGAGATGGCGCTGCTCCTGGCGGAGACACCGGTGGCCGATGTCGTGGCCTTGGGACCAGTGCGGACGTTGCACCTTGCGGGTGGCGATCTGAGGGACTTCCTGCTGCGCCACCCCTCAGTCATGTATCACGTGCTGCAGACCGTGGCTCGGCGTCTCCGCAACGCCAATCGACGGCAGGTCTGAAATGGATCAGGCTGGCGCCCGTCCTCATCCTCCGGGTGACTACCCAGTGGTCGTGGTGGGCAGCGGACCTGGTGGCATCCAGGCCAGCCACTCCCTCTCGGCGCTGGGTATCGGGCACGCCGTGATCTCGGCTGATGCAGCACCGGGCGGCATGTTCCGTCAGTTTCCTTTCTTCCAGAGGCTGCTCTCCTGGACCAAGCCACACGCCCCGTTCCCGCATCACAGCCGGGAGTACGAGTGGTACGACCTGAACAGCCTGGTGAGCCACGATCCCAGCCTCCGCGCGGTCATGCCGCCACTCATGGATGGCAGCTCCGACTTCCCGTCGCGTCAGGAGATGGCGGATGGCATCGTGTCCTTCGCGCAGCGCGCCAAGGTGCGCGTTCGCCACGATTGCCGCTGGGAGAGCACCCGTCGGGACGGTGACCGGTTCGTGCTGCTGACGAGCGACGGCGAGTACCGCAGCCGGGCGGCCATCTTCGCGGTGGGCGTGGCGCGACCCTGGAAGCCGGCCACGCCCGGCTTCGAGACGGTGCCGCACTACGTGGACACGAGACCCGCCCAGACCTACGCCGGCAAGCGGCTGTTCATAGCGGGCAAGCAGAACTCCGGTTTCGAGCTGGCTTCCGGACTGCTGGCCTGGGCCAGCCGCATCGTGCTGGCCTCGCCTCGTGCGACCTCGCTCTCCGTCAACCTGCACTCGTTGAGCGGCATACGAGCGCGCTACCTACAGCCACGAGAAGACGCCAACCTGGGTAACGGGGTGTTCATCCTGGATGCCTCTATCGAACGCATCGAGCGGGCAGGCTCGACGTTCCTGGTTCACACGCGCGGCTCGCTCACGGGCGAGCCGCTGGCGGTCGAGGCCGACGAGGTCATCGCGGCGACGGGTTTCCAGTGCCCCGTGGGAGACCTGCCCTCGCTGGGTGTCTCCGTCTTCGGCCAGAATCGGCTGCCCGCCATGACCCCCAGCTTCGAGAGCGCCGACGTCCCGGGCATCTACTTCGCGGGCACCATCGGCCAGGGCGTGCCCGGACTCCAGAAGTTCGGTATCGGCTCGAATTCGGGAGCGGTCCACGGCGCCCGATACAACGCGCGCCTCATGGTCAAGGACCTGGCCAGGCGTCACCTCGGGCTGGAGATCCCGCATCCGATCATCCCTCCGGCCGAGCTGGTGACCTACCTTCTGGACGAACTGAGCACGGCCCCGGAGCTCTGGAACCAGCAGGGCTACCTGGCACGCGCCGTGATCCGCGAAGGCGACGGGTCCACCCGCGACGAGGGCATCGTGGCCCTAGCTGACTGGGTCGATCGGAGCGGACCGGATGGCGTGGCGGTAGCGGTCGAGACCGACGACCAGGGTGTCATCCGACCGGTCGCCTATCGGCGCAGTGGAGGACGCGTTCGCGGCGACACACCGCTGCCACCTCACCCGCTGCACGACTTTCGGACGGCCGATCACGAGCGCCTGATGACGGAGGTCGTGGCCTCCGCGGGTCTGAGCGCGTTGGGACGGGCATGAACGACGACCAGGCAACCGCCCAGCTGACGGCGACGGCGCAGGCCGCGGCCGGACGACCCATCGAAGTACCCGTGGCGCGAGTGGCACGCGAGCGCTACGGCTTCGACGAGCCGCTCATGCCGCCCACCGAGCTGCCGGCCGCCGCTGCTCGTGGAGCACGACGTCTGGCGCGACGCATGGCGGAGCGGCGGAGCGAGAGCGCGGTGCCGCCGCCGCGCGCCGGGCAGCTTCAGGCGATGACCGTCATCCACGAGGCGATGCACCAGGTCATCGACCGCTACCGCGACCGTGACGGAGCCTCGATCTTCGGTGAGGCTCTCCTGGCCCTGGATCGTGATGTGGGAGCCGACCCGCTGAACGAGGCGCTCCGGGCGCACGCCGCGGAATTCCCGGTGGCCTCCGTGTTCCGGGGTGACGTCGCGGTGGACCAGTACCTGGAGGATCGGACGGGTCAGCAGCCCCATCGCGAAGTCGTCCTTGAGGAGCTACTGCTCCTCTGGCTGACCAATCGAAATCCTGCCTTCGTTCGACACGGCGAGCTGTTCGATGAGTGGCCCGTGGCGCGCGCATCGCTGTACGCCGAGATCGTGGAGGGGCTTCGCCGCAGCCTGGCCGGTGTCGTCGTGCCTTCAGTCGACGGTGCAGGTGGTCATGATCTGGTAACCATGCTGCTGGCGCCATCCCGCGCCGCCCCCGAGTCCCTGGCCGGACAGCTCCGCTACATCAGGGAAAACTGGCCCGGACTGACCGACCTGATCGACGGTGTGGTGCCTGACCTCGACAGACTGGCCGCTCTGGAGCGTGGGGCGGCCGACGACGAAGGCGACGAAGACGCCGAAGAAGCCGCGCCCATGGCCACGCCGGTCACTGGCATCGGTGCGCCAGGTCCCACCCAGGCGAGTGCGCTGGACGGCTTCACAGGGCTGGACGCAGAGCCCGAGCGATACAGCCTCGATCGCGAGTGGATGCCGCGGCTCGTGCTCCTCGCCAAGAGCACCTACGTCTGGCTTGATCAGCTCAGCCGCACCTATGGCCGGCCCATCCGCACCCTCGACGCCATCCCGGACGAGGAATTGGATCGTTTGGGGGCGGCAGGACTCAGCGGCCTCTGGCTCATCGGCGTATGGGAGCGGAGCCCGGCCTCGCAGCGCATCAAGCAGATGCGCGGCAACCCGGAAGCGGTTGCCTCGGCCTATTCGCTGATGGATTACCGCATCAGCGCGGACCTGGGCGGGGAAGAGGCATTCGCAGCGCTGCGCGAACGGGCCCGGTCGCGCGGCATCCGGTTGGCATGCGACATGGTGCCCAACCACATGGGCATCGACTCACGCTGGGTGGTCGATCACCCGGAGCGCTTCATCTCGCGGTCCGACAGCCCGTACCCGGCGTACAGCTTCACAGGTCCCAACCTCTCCTCCGACGAGCGTGTCGGCATCTATCTCGAGGACCATTACCAGGACAGCTCGGATGCCGCGGTCGTATTCAAACGCGCCGACCGCTGGAGCGGCCAGGAGGCTTACATCTTCCACGGCAACGACGGCACGGGTATGCCCTGGAACGATACGGCCCAGCTCGACTATCTGCGCGCCGACGTCCGCGAGGCCGTCATCCAGACCATCTTGGCCGTGGCTCATCGCGCACCGGTCATCCGCTTCGACGCGGCGATGACCCTCGCCCGCCGCCACGTGCAACGACTCTGGTACCCGGACCCGGACTCAGGTGAGTCGATTCCCTCCCGGTCCGACGCGGCCATGGAGCCTGAGGAGTTCGCGCGCCTGATGCCCGCGGAATTCTGGCGCGAAGTGGTCGACCGGGTAGCTGCGGAGGCGCCCGATACGCTGCTCCTGGCCGAGGCCTTCTGGCTGATGGAGGGCTACTTCGTCCGGAACCTGGGCATGCATCGGGTCTACAACAGCGCCTTCATGCACATGCTGCGTGACGAGGACAACGGAGGCTACCGCACGGTCCTGCGA
>JALZLQ010000178.1 GCA_030858605.1 Chloroflexota bacterium | reverse complement strand
CCCTCACCGGCGGCATGGACCCCATCGCGCTCTACCCGCCCAAGCGGTTCTTCGGCGCCGCGCGGAAGATCGAGGAGGGCGGCTCCTTGACCATCATCGGGACCTGCCTGGTCGACACGGGGTCGCGCATGGATGACGTGATCTACGAGGAGTTCAAGGGCACCGGCAACTCCGAGCTGATCCTCGACCGCAAACTGGCGGAGAAGCGCGTCTTTCCGGCCATCGACGTCCAGCGATCGGGCACGCGACGCGAGGAGCTGCTGCTGGAAGAGGGCACGCTCAAGATGGTCTGGACCATGCGCCGCATGCTCAGCGCGGTCGGTTCCACGGAGGGCATCGAACTCCTGCTGAACCGCCTGGCCAAGAGCGAATCCAATGCGCACTTCCTGGCCACGCTCACGAAGCAGGCTGCCGCGGAGTCCTGACCGGGACGGCCGATAAGTCGCGGTGGATCGAGCCGTGTCATCATCGGCCAGCGTGAGGCCATCGACATCGTTGGGTCGGGCCTTCTGACTATCATTAGGATGTGCTGCCACCACTATGTATGGTGTCAGCGCTTGACAGCCCCGTCACTGTAGATGAGCAGGACCAACTCGCAGGAGATGCCCCCAGTGGAGGTCCGTCCGCACCGGACGCAGCCGCGTCCGGAAGTCGTGCCCGACGCACGTCGCCACCAGGCGACGAGGCAAGCCGCGGCATGACGCGAGCTGCGTCATACGGCTTGCGCGCGGAACGTGCCGTCCGGCATTGCCTGACGCTGCTGCGAGGGGTCGTGTCGTCCGGTTGGATGGAGGAGCGATCACCCGACGCGGAACCAGGGGAGCCCAAGAGCCCTGAAGCGGCGCCAGAGGTGATCCGTCCCATCCGCGCTTCGTTACGGTCGCCCCTGCGTCCTGGCTTGACGGGGGCAGTGCTGGCGGTCGTGGTAGCGGTCGCACCGGTCTCGGCGGAGGCGCCGGCAAGGACCGGCGTTGGCGGCGACCTTGGCGCGCCCTCGGGACCTGCCCGGAGCGGCGAGCGGAGCTGGGCTCTGCCGATGACCGGCCACTTGCCGGCACCGGACCCGTCCGATGTCGGGGGGTTGCAGCGCGCCGGCACCGTAGCCGCGCCGGGCCAGAGCGCATTCGATGCGCGTGGCGCGGTCCGTCCGACGGGCGCGCGGCTCAGCGAGGCTCCCAAGCGAACCTACGAGGTGACCCTCTATCGCGCCACGGCCGGCGATTCGGCGTGGACGGTCGCGCGCCGGTTCGGCGTCAGCACGATGACCATCTGGTGGGCCAACAGGATCGAGGCCTGGGAGAGACTGCGGGTCGGCCAGCTTCTGCGCGTCCTGCCCATCAGCGGGATCGAGCATCTCGTGCGTGATGGCGACACGCTGGACTCCATCGCCCGCGCCTACCGGGCTGACGCGGACGCCATAGCCGAGACCAATGGCCTCGTGGGAGGAGTCGTCCTTCTGGGCCAGTGGATCATCGTGCCGGACGGGCGCGGCGGACGATACCTGGCCCTGGACGACATCCGTCGTTCATCGTCCATCCCGCGCCTCCAGCCGGGACAGGCTGATCGAGCGCCGGTCGACCAGCTCGCGGTCGCCGGACCGCTGCTGGCGCCCAGGCCTGCCCAATACACGGGCATCAAGGACAGTGGTGGAGTGGCCTGGCCGGCCGACCCCGACTGGACCGCTGGTCCCGGCTTGCCAGTCAGCGCGCCGCGTCGCCCCGATCGCCCGCACGCGCCCCTCGACGACGTCGGCGGCGAGTCGCCTCGTGGCCGGGAGCGCACGCACCGGCCGGATGAGGACGATCCATCCATCGTGATCCCGCCCGATGCGCCGGTTCCGGCTGGTCACGGCCGCCGCGATGTGGACTGGCCCGAGGGCGGGCCGCCGGCAGGACCAGCGCAGGGCCAGATCCTGACCATCGAGGACGACCGTCTGACGATCACCGCGGCCGCTGTCCGGCGGAGGCGGTCCCTCCTGTGGCCTGTCCATGGCGGTGGCCGCCTGACGCAGCAGTTCTACCGTGGCGACCATCACGGCATAGACATCGCAGATTTTCGAGGGACGCCCCTGCTGGCGGCGGAGTCCGCCCGTGTCGTCTTTGCCGGTTGGCGTGATGATCGTGGAGGACGGAGCATCTACTTGAAGCATGGACCGAGCTTCTTCACCGGCTACGCGCACCTGTGGCGCCTCGCCGTCGAGGCCGGCGACTGGGTCGAGCGTGGCCAGGTCATCGGCTATATGGGCTCCACTGGCTACTCCACCGGGTCACACGTCCACTTCACGGTCACGGATGGACCCCTGCCGAACTTCCAGCCCCACACGGTCGATCCGCTGACCTATCTCCGCCGTCCCTGACCTCACTATGTTCCTGGATCACGTGTCTTTGACCGTCACGGCCGGCGGCGGCGGTGACGGAGCCGCCACCTTCCGGCGGGAGGCGCATGTGCCCCGTGGCGGCCCCGACGGTGGAGATGGAGGGCGTGGCGGATCGGTGCACCTCGTGGTGGACCCCGGTCACACGACACTGGGCGACTACCGCTTCAAGCATCACTTCCGCGCGCCTGGTGGGGGGAAGGGCGAGCGCTCGCGACGGCACGGCAAGGCCGGCCGCGACCTGGGCCTCTCGGTCCCACCCGGCACGGTCGTGTTCGATGATGCGTCCGGTGACCTGCTGGCTGACCTGGTCGCGACCGGTCAGCGCCTGATGGTGGCGCGCGGCGGACGGGGGGGGCTGGGCAACACGCACTTCGCCACGGCCACGCATCAGACTCCGCGACATGCCCAGAGGGGTGAGCCAGGCGAGGAGCGGCGCATCCGCCTGGAGCTGCGGCTGATCGCCGATATCGGTCTGGTGGGACTTCCCAACGCCGGCAAGAGCACCCTCCTGGGAGCCCTCACGCGTGCGGACCCGCGTATCGCCGACTACCCCTTCACCACGCTGGAGCCCAACCTTGGCGTCCTGGATCTGGAGTCGAGGGATCAGGAAGACATCCGCCGGCCGACGATAGCCGACCTGCCCGGCCTCATCGAAGGTGCCAGCGACGGGGCCGGACTCGGCCATGCCTTCCTGCGTCACGTCCAACGGACCCGTGTGCTGGGTCACGTGGTCGATCTGGGTGCCCGTGATCCTGAATACGATCTCGATGTCATCCGCGAGGAACTCCGACTGCACGACGCCACACTGCTGGACAAGCCCACCCTGGTCATCGCAAACAAGCTGGACCTGCCAAGCGCCGAAGAGCGACTGGCCAGGTTCCGCGCCGCGCGCAAGGCTGACGGACTGGAGACGGTGGCCGTCTCGGCGCGCGACGGTGTAGGGCTTGACGGCCTCATCGAGGCGCTGGCCAGACTGCTGCCCGATGCCGCCACGCTGTCACACCCCGGGGAGCCTGCCGGCGTCGTGGTGCATCGCTTCTCGGCGACCGATGACGGCTTCGTCGTGGAGAAGGTCGCTGACGGTTATCGCGTCCGCGGACGGCGCATCGAACGGCTGGCCGCGCAGACCGACTTCGCGCGCGAGGAGTCGGCCGAACGGTTCCAGCGTGACATGGCGCGCATGGGTGTCGAACAGGAGCTCGTGCGGGCCGGCGTGGAGCCGGGAGACACCGTCCACATCGGCATTTCCGAACTCGAGTGGGATGGTCTCCCGTGGGCTTGATCCATCGATAGGCACGGGACGTGGGGCATCCTGGGCGGCACCTTCGACCCCATCCATCAGGCTCACCTTGCGATCGCGGAGCAGACTCGTGAGGCGCTCGGGCTGCGTGGAGTCCTGTTCGTGCCGGCGGGCCTGCCACCTCACAAGCCAGACCGGATCGTCACGGCCGCGAAGCACCGAGTGGCCATGATCGAGGCGGCCATCGCCGACAACCCGACCTTCGATCTGAGCCGCATCGAGGTGGACCGCTCTGGTCCCAGTTTCACTGTCGACACACTTGAGCAGTTCCGCGCGGACTTCCCTGACGCACCGCAACGCCTGTTCTGGATCCTGTCGGTGGAGGCTCTGCGCGGATTCGTCAAGTGGCGCCAACCGGAGCGAGTGCTGGATCTGTGCCGTCTGGCCGTGGTTCCCCGCCCTGGGCATCCGAGGCTGGGTCGGAGCTGGCTTGACGAACACTTTCCCGGTCGAGTGGATCGTGTCCGATTCCTTGATGGGCCCCAGCTGGGCGACTCGGCCACCGCCATCCGGCGGCTGGTGGGGGAGGGTCGTTCGATCCGCTATCTCGTACCGGATGCGGTCGCGCGCTACATCACCGACCATCACCTGTACCCGCCCGACCTGTGGGCGAAGAACTGAGGAGGCTCCAGCGTAAGTGACCGACGAACCGACCGCCGCAGTGACCGACGAGCCGACCGCTTCGCCGACATCGGCCGGCCGCAAGCCGGGCCTGCCCACGCGCAACCGCCGTGTGCCGGTGGCAGCGGTGGTTACGGGCGAACCCAGCGACCGGGAACACGAGCAGGCGCGCGACGCACTCAAGCTGGCGCATCGCATCGTGGAGCTTGCGGCGGACCGCAAGGCAGCCGACATCGTGCTGCTCTCGGTCGCTGAGATGACCACGCTGACCGACTACTTCGTGATCTGCTCGGGCGGCTCGGAGCGGCAACTCGGCGCGATCGCCGACGGCATCGTCGAGGGCACCAAGGCGGACGGCGTGCAGCCCATCGGACGGGAGGGTGCCCCCAACGCGCACTGGCTTCTGGTCGACTACGGATCGGTCATCGTCCACGTCATGGCCTGGCCGGAGCGTGACTTCTACGCCCTGGAGAAGCTCTGGTCGGAGGCGCCTCTGCTCCTGCGCGTCCAGTAGGGAACGAGCCGGAGTCGGCGATCTGGAGCCAGCGGGCACCACCATCGTTGGGGCTGGTCCGGTACCTCCGGGTCATGAGGGACCCCACGGCACTCGACCTAGCATCTCGGGGTGATGACCGGTCCACCCGGTCGCGCGTCAGACCGTCGAGGGGATCGCAACGATGACCTGGCTACGAGAGCACTGCCTCAGCTGCCGCGAGCGGCTGGTCGAGTCGCTCTTCGATGCCGCGTTCCGGATGCCCGATCGGACCGAGCGGCTCTGCTTCGGCGTCCCGGCCGCGCTCTGCGCCGCTTGCCACCAGCTCTACCTGGACCCTGAACTCATCACGCTGCTCGATGTGCGGGACGGTCGTTGCGTGTTCGCCATAGAGTCGGATTCCGTGCAACAGGAGCGCGCCGCGACCCGCGCCGAGTAGCCCTGTCCGAGGCTAGCCTGACCATCTAGCGTCCAAGCGACTCTGCCAGCCACTGGAGGAAGTGGAGCGATGTACGCGATTCCGACGCCTGACGCGTCGACCCGTCCAGCGCGATGCCCTTCGAGGCGAGATCCAACTCCAGGAGGCCATCCAGTGCCGTCGTCAGGCCCCCTGCGCTCCACTGCCGCGCCTGCTCCTCCAGCTTCTGGGCTCGGAACGGCTGCACCTTCATCTCTCGCACCAAAGCGCCGCCGCGTATCCCGGAATCGATGTGCTCGCGCACGATGACCAGCTCGCGCAGCCGCCGGTGTAGCTGCGCCACCAGGACCTGGATGGGCACGCTATCAGCGACGAGTCTTTCGGCAAGCTTGGCTGCGTCAGGAAGGCGCCGGCTGCCGACGGCGTCCAGGAAGGCCCAGGCCGAGCCGGGCACAGCCTCCGCGACCAGGTCCGCGATGTCCTCGCGGCTGACCGTGCTACCAGGTCGGAAGAGGGAGAGCTTCTGTAGCTCACCATCCACCAGCTGCGTTTGGCGGCGACGGTCGACATCCGACTCGCGTACGTAAGCGCCGACCCGCTCGGCGAGGAGTCGCGCTGCCCCCTGGCCCATGCTGATATCGAGTTCGCGCGCGCGTGCCACGATCCACGCCTCCATCCGTTCGCGGGTCGGCACGGGAAAGTCGCGCGTCACGCCGCCCGCCGCGGTCACCGCATCTCGCACCTCCCTGGCGGTCGCGCTCGGTGCTCCGCTCGAGCTGGCCAGCTCGCACAGGCAAAGGCCGTTGCCCGGGGGGACGCCTGGGATCAAGGCCATCAACCGCGCACGAGCGTTGCCCTCACGCAGCAGGCCGCTCGGCTGGCGCACCACGACGAGGGTGCCGCCACCGAACAGGGGCGCCGTGGCCAGCCGCTGCTCGATCTCGCCCAGCAGCCGATCGCGGCGTCGTGCGGCAGTGCCAGCGGCATCGTCGCCGGCGCCATCCTCATCGGCTCCCGTGCGCCAGATCACGAGCGGCGCCCCGTCCGTTCCGAGGGCCGACGCGAGTTCCCTGACGGCACGCTCGATGCCGTAGGCGTCCTCGCCGGCGAAATAGGCCACTGGCGCGCTGCCGGCGCTCATCGTCCGGTCCGTTCTCGCTGAGCACGCGCCAGTGCAGGTCCTGCCCAGCGCAGCCGCCCGACCTGGTCGGGCGCAACGCCGGCCGCGGAGCACACGTCGCGCTCAAGGCGATCTGCCCGGGCGCGGGCACGACCCACGGCCGGAGCCCCATCCATCGCCGGGTACCGCTGGGCCCAGTCCTCGAACCTGTCCGCCAGGGACACGATGCGCTGCCTGGCGCGCTTGTCGGCGTAGGCCACGATGCGCTCTTCTCGACTGGCGAATGACGCCCAACGACGGTAGCGAGTCTCATCGCTGAGGCGCGTCACGGGATGGTTGGCGACCGGTCTGGAGAGCTCCTCGTACCCCCGCTCTGCCAGCCAGCGTGCTCCGGCATCACCGTGTCCGAGCGGTTTCAGCGGATGGTCGGCCGGCAGCAGCTTGTCGATGTCATGTAGGAGGGCCGCGCTCTCCACGATGCGGCGGTCCACGCTGATGCCACGCGCTTCCATGCGACTGGCCAGGAAGCTGGCGATCTCCGCCACGGCCGAGGAGTGGGCCACGAGCCAGTCGGGCGGCTCCAGATCGTCCAGGAGCGCGGCGGCCTCGAGCCGTGATGGGATGGTCATGCCACCGATCGTAGCAAGGCAGCTCCGAGCGGGAGGGCAGGGTGCCGTCAGCCGAGACCTCGCGTAAGGAAAGGTCACCGACGAAGCCGCGTCGAACGGGGCGGCCCCGCGGCGGTCGCGGCGCATCGTCCGCACCGAGCGCAGTCACCGAAACGGGGATGGCGCAGACGAATGGACCCGTTGCGGTGGACGGCGCCGATGCCTGTCGCGCACTCAGCGTGGCCGGCGCCGAGGCCGGCC
Source organism: Chloroflexota bacterium (assembly GCA_030858605.1). Classification (GTDB taxonomy): domain Bacteria; phylum Chloroflexota; class Limnocylindria; order Limnocylindrales; family CSP1-4; genus Palsa-1032. The sequence continues at coordinate 7,471 of JALZLQ010000178.1, read as the reverse complement.
CCGCGCGCAGCACGGCTGGCGCCGCCAAACGGTCCGCCGCAGCCGCACGTCCGCCAGTCGTGGCCAAGCGCAGGTCCCGACCGTCGGTCGAGACCTCGAGGCTTCCGTCGACATCCGTGCGGGCGACCCGAGCCCCGGCGGAGACGAGGCGCTCTATCGTGGCCGGAGCCGGATGACCGTAGGGATTGTCGAGGCCGGCACTGACAAGGGCGACTCGTGGCTGAAGAGCGGCCAGGAAGGCGGAGGTCGTCGCCGACCGGCTGCCGTGGTGAGCCACCTTGAGCACATCGACCGGGCCGCCCGCGGCCAGGCCTTCGCGCAGTATCTGCGGGTCGATCTCCTCCTCCATGTCGCCGGTGAGGAGCATCCGCCTGTGGTCGAAACGGATGTCCAACACGACCGAGACGTTGTTGACGCCACGCCCTTGGTCCGGAGGCATGATCGGCACTTCACCGGGGCGAGGCCAGAGGACGCGGACGTCCACGCCGTCAAGATCCAGTGAGTCGCCAGCAGCCAGCGACAGGCGACGCGTGGGCGAACCGACCAGTGCCTCTCGGAACGCTCGGTCCCCTGGTCCCGCCCCGATCATGCCGGGATCGGCGACCACCGGCACGTGGTAGCGTTCGAGCAGGAGCGGCAGGCCAGCCACATGGTCCTCATGGGGATGTGTGAGCACGACCAGGTCAAGCCGCCGATCCCAGGCCGGGATCCGTTCGTCGAGCAGCGCCAGGAGCCGGTCCGGGTCCGGCCCTCCGTCGACCAGCATGCGGGCACCACGCGGGGCCTCGACCAGCACGGCGTCACCCTGGCCGACGTCGAGGACGGTGACCCGGAGGCGACCGTCCGCCCGGTCGCTTGCCAGGGAACCGGCCACCAGGAGGAGCGCCGATCCTGCCGCGGCGAGGATGACCGTGGCGCGCCGCCCGTTCCGGTCTTCCCGGCCACCGATCTCCGTCCGAGCCGCAACGGTCGCGGCGGCCGGGGCACGATGACCGCGCAGGGCGCCGTGGATGCGCCCTCCCAGCGCACGGCCCTGGGTGGATCCGGCCAGCAAGAGCAGCAGGGCAGTCGTGGCCGCAGCCACCAGACCAGCCACCTCGGGCATCTCCAAGCTCGCGAAGGGGATACTCGCTGCCGTCCGTCCGACGGCGATCATGGCACCCAGCAGAAGCGAGGCGCCCACCACGACCGGGGCCACGAAAAGGGCGGGCAGGCCCAGACTGATCAGGACGCCTGCCGTCATGCCCAGCAGCGAGGCCAGCATCACCGGGGCTACGATGGGTGCCACCACGAGGTTGGCCAGGGGCGACACCAGCGATACCCGTCCGAAGTGCAGGAGCACCAGCGGCAACGTGGCGGCCTGCGCGGCCAGCGAGACGCCCAGCGACTCGACAAGCCAATCCGGGAGGCGCGAGGGAAGGCGATCGCGCAGCCAGCCAGAAAGGGGCGTGCCCCAAGCGAGAAGGCCGGCCGTGGCTGCGACCGACAGCCGAAATCCGACGTCCTCCACGATCGCCGGGTCAGCCGCGATCATGCCGAGTGCCGCCAGGCCCAGTGCCCCGGACGCGCCGCCCCGCCGGCCTGATTCCCGAGCCAGCAGGCAGATCGCGCCCATCACCGCGGCACGGACGACACTTGGCGACGCGCCGGCCAGCATGGTGTACGTTCCGATGGCGAGGAGCACCACGATCGTCCGTTGACGGCGCGGCAACCAGCGCAGAAGGGCGACCATCACCGCTCCGACCAGCGCGATGTTCCAGCCGCTGATGGCGACCACATGGCTGAGACCTGATGTGGCGAACTCGGCGGCCACCGTGCGATCCACCTGGTCGCGCAGACCGATGAGGATGCCCGCAGCGAGTCCGGCCTGCGGCGCCGGTAGCGCCCGCGCCAGGTGTTCCCCACCGGATCGGCGCAGGTCCTCTAGCTCGGCCAAAGGACCGCTCGAGGGCAGGGTCTCTACTGACCTCAGCCGAACGGTCGCGACGGCCCCACTGCGGGCGAGGAATCCTCCGAAACCCTCATCGTTGGGCGCCGGTTCCAGTCGCGCCGTGAAGGCGATGCGATCGGTGGGCACTATGGGCGGATAACGCGGAAGCCAGGCATACACTCGCCAGGTCGTGCCGCTCCCATCGGAAGCCGCGAGCATCGCCCGTTGCATGCCACCGGCCGTAGAACCGACCGTCAGTATGTCCGCTTGCCAGCGGCGTTCGTCGAGGGGCGGCGTGGCGGGCAACACTCTGTCATCCAGTGATGCACCGAGCGCGATCCTCGCGACGATGATGGCGGCGCCGATGGCGGTCGCGGCGACGGCCATCCATGGAGCCCTCAGGGCGGGCGACCGGTGACCGGCCGTGACCAGGCCAGCTGCGATGAGCAACAGGCAGGCCGCCGAGCCCGCCAAGAGGCCCAGCTGGTGCGGCAGGAGTGGGGCGCCGATCCCCGCACCGAACGCGCCGATCGCCAGCCAACCCGACCGGGGCATCACCGAGCTCCGTCAGCCACCCACGGCGACCAAGGTCCGGATGCCCTCGTAGGTCGCCGGGCCTACTACACCTCGGGTGCGCAGATCTTCCACGCTCTGGAAGGGCGTTACTTCGCGCGCGGCGATGATGGCGGCCGCGGTCACCGGCCCGATGCCGGGCAGCGTGTCGAGTAGTGCACTGTCCGCGAGGTTCAGGTCGATCAGGCCACCAGATCCGGTGCCGGCTGTGGGCTGGACCAGCCCGCCGGGTGAGGGATCCGCGGTGCCTCCGTTCGGACCGCCGCTGATGGGTGGTGTCGCACCGCGGGCTGGGACGTGAACCTTGACGCCGTCGATGAGCGGCTCTGCCAGGTTTAGGTTCGCGGCGGCGCCGGCCGCGTCGACTTGTGGAGAGAAGCCGCCAGCTGCCGCGATGGCATCACCGACACGCATGCCTGGCTGCAGGCGTTGGAGGCCAGGGCGCATGACGGCGCCCTGAACGTCGACGATCACATCCGTGGCAACGAGCAGAGCGGAGGTCGGCGCTGGGGAGGCGACGCCCGCACTCCCGTCGAGCGTCGCGGCATTCCCGCCGGAGAAGGCCACTTCCGATCCGTCGATGATGACCTCGGCCGGTTGGGATGCCCATGCCACGGCGGCAACGCCCAGCAAGCCGGCCACGCCAGCCAGGAGCAGCCCGACGGCTACCCAGCGGTGAGTAGACGCAACGGTGCCTTCGAAGCTGGACGTCGATCGCTTCGACGCAGGTTCAGCCGAGCGTGGCGCTCCCGTGGGATGCTCGCCGAAGGTCCGCCAATCGGCCGGAAGAGGGTCCATGATGCGACTCCCAGGATGCGGCGGGAGCGGCGAGTGCTGCGAACGGGGCGGCGGGGGGCGGGTCGCGGCGGGATCCCGCGGAAGCGGGCGCCGACGTGGCGGATCTGCGATACCCAGGCTCCGGGCCATCTCAGAAAAGACGTCCGCCGACGCCCGGGGCACTTCGGGCGGTCCGCGGACGTTGGCGACAGATTAGGGCGGACCGCTTATCGGGCACTTATCCACGGGCGGCTACTGCCGTGCTTCGACCATCCCTCGAACCTCGGTCGCCAGCCGGGTCATCGACTCCTCGTCGTAGGGCGAGGGAAAGCCACAGATGAAGTGCCGGTAGCCGATCTCCAGGAAGGGCGCCAGCTTCTCGGCCACGTCCTCTGGCGTGCCGACCGGCTGATCCTTCCAGGTATCGGCCTTGCCATTGCGCTCGAAGATCGCACGCAGGTCTCGTTCCGCTTCCTGCCGAGAGTCACGGATGACGACGGTACCTATGCCCACCGTGCGCTCGATCTCCGACTGGTCTCGACCGACAGCCTCGCAGTGCTCGCGCAAGATCGTCTCCTTGCGCCGGACGTTCTCTATGCCGCCACCCAGGTTGCAGGCGTCGCCGTAGCGGGCGACCAGCCGCAACGTGACCTTTTCGCCTCCGCCGCCGATGAGGATGGGCAGGTGATCCTGGAGCGGCGGTGGATCGTTGCGTACGGCCTTGGCGGTGTATCGAGGCCCTTCCGCGGTAGGCTCTTGCCCGTGCAGCATGCCCCGCATGATCGGCAAGGCCCCGGCCAGCCAGCGCAGCCGCTCGGGCGGCCCGGATCCGAACTCCAGTCCGAAGGCCTGGTGCTCGGTCTGGAACCACGCTCCGCCGATACCAAGGACCGCCCTACCGCCGCTGATGTGGTCGAGGGTGGTGATCATCTTGGCCACCAGGGCAGGATTGCGGAAGGTGTTGGCACCGACCATCAGTCCGACCGTGGCGTGTTTCGTGGCGAGGGCCACGGCGGCCATGGCCAGGTAGCCCTCAAGGATGGGCCCGTCATCGGAGCCGACGATGGGATAGAGGTGGTCCCAGGTCCAGATGGAGTCGTAACCGAGCGAATCTGCGCGCTCTTGGGCCGCCAGGAAGGCCGGCCAGTCGGTGTACTGGTTCCAGCAGTTGGCGCCAAGCTTGATGGGCTGAGTGGGCATCGTCATCTCCGTGTGAGCTCGTGGTCGGGAGAGCCTAGCCGAAGCGTTCGGAGACAAGAGAAACGGCCCGCTTCGAGGGAAGCGGACCGTGCCTGTGAGAAGGGATCAGCGTCCGGCCACCCTGGCCGCGGTCCGCTCCAGGCGGACCCTGGGAGAGTTGCCAGACCGCGTCGCGGGAGCGGCCTTGGCAGCTGCCTGTCGCGCACGCCGCCGGGAATCGGCTTCGCGGTGGCGCTGGTCGATGATGTCGTGCGCCAGAAACGCATAGAACTGCCACATCAGAAGGAACCTCCACCGCTACGTCTGCGAGACGGGTCGCCGAAGCCCTCGCGGGAGTCGGCACCGAAGCGGACCGCGGCCAGCTCGAAGACGACCCCGACGGCCACGACCGCGATGAGCAGGATCAAGATCTCCATTGCTTATACCTCCGAGCGAGCTAACTGGTGTCTTGAGCACCAACGGTTAGTATCATGGCACGTGGGCAGTAACCTGTCAAGGTCTATATAGTGGTTATCTTGTGAACCTCTCCAGTCTCGCTGCCGATTCCTCATCGATGCAGCTGGAGCACGCCTCCCAGGGCGAGCATGGCCATCAGGCGAAACTCGATGACGGGCTCGACTTCGTGAACACGCTGGCCCATGACCGAGGCCACGACACAGAGCACCTGCCGAGCATGGCCACGGCGCTGGAGTGGTTCCGGGAGCACGACCTGCTCCACGCGGATGCCCATGACGAGCTGGCCCGACGCTTCGGCCACGATGCGGAGGCCGCACAGCGGGCTCTGGCGCGCATCCAACGGGTGCGTGGCGCGATGCGCGAACTGGTAGATGCCAGCGTGGAGCGCAGGCCTCCTGAGGGCAAGGCCTTGGACCGTGTGAACCGTGCTCTTCGGACGCCCTACAGCTACTACCTGGTGCCCTCGCCGGACGGGTTCTCACTGGACCACCGCCACGAAGGCGATCCGGTCGAGGGTGCCCTCGCGCGACTGGCCGAGAGCATCGCCCGTGAGGTCAGCCAGGGCCACCCGGAGCGTCTGCGGATCTGCGCCAACGACGAGTGCCGCTGGGTCTTCAACGACACGTCTCCCACCAACCGACGCAAGTGGTGCGACATGACGACCTGCGGAAACCGAGCCAAGGCCGCCCGCCATCGCGAGCGTCAGCGGGTCGCCGGTGAGTCAGGGAACAGTCCCGGCGCGAGCTGAACTTACCGGACGACGATGTTCACCAGTCGGCCGGGCACGTGGATGACCCGCACGACCTCCCTGCCATCGAGGTTCGCGCGCACCTTGTCCCGCGCCATGACCGCCGCCTCGATGTCGGTTTGGGAGAGTCCGACTGGCAGGGTCACCAAGTCCCGCAGCTTGCCGTTCACCTGCACCGGCAGCTCCATCGTGTCGTCGGCAACCAGCGCCGGATCCCACGCCGGCCACTGCTCAGCGTGGATGGAACGCCACTCCTCGCCGGCCTCGGCGAGGCCACGGCTCCACAGCTCGTCGGCGATGTGCGGCGCCAGCGGGGCCAACATCAGTAGCGTCAGCCGGATCGCTTCTTGCCACTCGGCGGATCCAGCCACGGCCGTGCCGCGCGCTCGCACCAGCCCGTTGGACAGCTCCATCAACTTGGCGATAAGCGCATTGAAGCGATAGCCCTCATAGAGCCCTGTGACATCGCGCAGCGTCCGGTGCGCCAGTCGCAGCAGGCCTTGCCCGTCCTGGGCCTGCCCACCATCGGCCTTGCCACCATCCGCCTGCCGACCGCGCCCGTCGGTCGAGTTGCCGCCCTCCCGACCGTGCCGATCGAGCACGACCGTCCAGACGCGGCGCAGGAAGCGATGGAGGCCGCCGATGCCGGTCGCGCTCCATGGCGCGTCGGCCTCCCAGGGCTTCATGAACATCAGGAACAAGCGCACGGTGTCGGCCCCGAAGCGCTGCACCAACTCATCGGGGTCCTGCACGTTGCCGCGGCTCTTGCTCATCCGCTCGCCGTCCTCGCCCAGGATCTGGCCCTGGTTGAACAGGCGCCGGAAGGGCTCCCGTTCACTGATCAGGCCCAGGTCGTTCAGGGCCTTGGCGAAGAAGCGGCTGTAGAGCAGATGCATCACCGCGTGTTCCGCCCCACCCGTGTATTGATCGACCGGGCACCAGCGATCCACCAGCTCGCGGTCCAGAGGCCCATCATCCTTGTGCGGCGACAGATAGCGCCACCAGTACCAGGAGGAATCGATGAACGTGTCCAACGTGTCGGTCTCGCGGCGTCCCGATCCACCGCAGCGAGGGCAGGTCGTGCGCAGGAATCGCTCGTCGGATTCCAGGGCGTTGCCACCCTGCGGCCGGAACTCATAGTCCTCCGGCAACAGCACCGGCAACTGGTCCTCGGGCACCGGCACCACGCCACAGGAGGGATCGGCCTGGCAGTAGACGACCGGGATGGGCGTCCCCCAGGCGCGTTGCCGGGAGACGAGCCAGTCGCGCAGTCGATAGGTCACCGACCGCTTGCCCTTGCCCTCTGCCTCTAACGCCTCGGTGATGGCACGCGCTCCCTCCGGAGCGGCCATACCGGTGAAGCGACCAGAATCGACCAGCACCTCGTCCGGCGCGTGGGCCACGAAGGCATCCCCGGCCGGCGCGTCAGCGGCGGGTGCGCCCGTCTGCCCAGTGGGCGCGATCACGCAGCGGATGGGCAGACCGAACTGCTCCGCGAAGGCGAAGTCCCGGGCATCGTGCGCCGGCACGGCCATGATCGCGCCGGTGCCGTAGCCCAGCAGCACGTAGTCGGCGATCCAGATGGGGACGCGCTCGCCGCTGATGGGGTTGATGGCCTGGGAGCCCAACGGCACGCCGGTCTTCTCGCGATCGGTCGAGAGGCGGTCGATCTCCGACTTGCGCCGGCTCTCGAAAAGGTACTCGTCCACGTCGTCGCGCTGTCCAGGATGCGTCAGCGAGTCGACCAGCGGGTGCTCCGGCGCCAGGACCAGGAAGGTCGCGCCGAA
>JALZLQ010000092.1 GCA_030858605.1 Chloroflexota bacterium | reverse complement strand
CGACCTTGGTGGTCATGGGATCATCCTCCTGGTCCGAGGCGCGACCGGTGGGCGTTGGCCGCGCGTCATCGACGTTGTCGATCGTGAGAGCTGCGCCAGTGCGCCGCACCGCGCGCAGCGCGCGCTTCGCGGGTCATCGGGGCGAATCGTACCAAACCGCGCCAGGGCCAAGAATGACGTGACGCGGACATGGGTCGAGCCCCGGCTGAGCCGGGGCTCGACGACCGTTCTCGATATCGTCCAGGGCTGCGGGCGCAGACCGGCTGTCCGGCCGCCGCCCTTGTCGTCAGCCCCCGATGCGGAAGACGCTGCCCTTGCACTCAGGGCAGGTGCCCTTCGTGGCCGGCTTGCCGTTCTTCATGGTGATCTGCTCAGGGTTCTGGATCTCGACCTTCTTCTTGTCCCGAACGCAGTAGGCCTCGGCCATACCGGATCCTCCTCCTTCCATCCGACCGGGCCCGTTTCGGCTCGGTCGGCGTCCGTCGGCCACGGTCTTCTGCCGCGGATCCGAACATGGATCTCTGTCTAGGTTGCCACCTCTGGGCTCCACATGGAGGGTCTCCAGTGCACAGCCCCCGCTTGACGGACCCTCTTTTCCATGCCTGAAAGGATAGAAAGGGCCTCCAGACCCGTCTCGATGCAGGCCTGCTCGGCTCGCTCCTTCTGTTCCCCAGCCACGAACTCGCCGCTGTTGCGCTGAGCGAAGGCGGCGCAGACGACGCCGGCACGGCACCCGGCCAGAGTAGCCAGTACGAGAAGGGCAGATGCCTCCATCTCGAAATTGATGACCCGTTGGGAGGCCATGTCCGCCGCCAGATCGGGGTAGCGGATGGGAAGCTGGGGGATGGGCCGGCCCTGAGCGCCATAGAAGCCAGGTGCAGTTGCCGTGAGTCCGACGTGAGCCGGGTACCCCAGCCGGTGTGCCGCCTCGACGAGCGCGGCGACCGCGGCGTAGTCCGCCACGGCGGGATATCCATCGTGTACGAAGAAGCTGGTGGTCGACTCCAGCCGGACCGCGCCGCTGGTGATGACCAGGTCGCCGAGCGCGATGTCGTCGCGCAGCACCCCACAGGAGCCGATGCGGATGACCGTCGGTCGATCGGTGATGGCCAGGATCTCGGCCATGGCGATCTCGACATTGTCCGTGCCTATGCCCGTCGAGACGACGGAGACGCGGAGACCCTTGTAGGTCCCGGTCACGGAGGCGAACTCACGATGCCGTCGCTCCAACTCCACGTCGGTCAGCAGCGGCGTGATGCGCGCGGTCCGATCCGGGTCACCGGGCAGCAGGATGTAGTCCGCCAGCTCCCCCGGAGCCAGGTCGATGTGGTACTGACGGTCGCCCTGCGGGATCGCTAGACGCGGGTCCGGGATAGGCACAAGACTCCTGTCGTACGGTCCGGCCAGAGGGCGGGCTGCGCGAAGGGTGGCAGCAGCCCGCCCGAGCGTCAAGCACGATCGATCGAAGGTGGATCCGGTGGGAGCGGCGGACCATCGGCCGTACGGCGACGGCGCCACCACACGAAAGCAACCAACGAGGCCAGCCCGGTGGCCGCAAGGAGGCCGGCCAGCGCCACCAGGACCGGCATCCGGTCGTTGGGTGCCGGGGAGGCAGGCGGAGCCGCCATCGAGGGTGCCTGCGTCGCGGCCGCGGCCGAGGATCGCGCGACAGTCAGGATCATCGCCGGCGACGTGACGTCGGCCAGCGATTCGAGCATTACCTCCCAGTCGCCTTCGCCGGTCGCGGTAGCCACGCCGATGGCGTTGACCACTGCCCCGGCCTCAGGAGCAAGATCAAGGGAGAAGGGTGCCTCGCGGGACCGAAGCGACGCCTGCGCTGTCCCGTCGTCGATGACGATGCGCTCGGAGGTGACGCCCGTGACGCGGCCGCCGACGCGCACAGTGCGCCCCGCGAAGGCGGCCAAGTCGGCCAGATCGACGTCCGCGATGGATCCATCTGGGGCCGACCCGCTGGACCCGACTCCCGGTCCTGACCCGCTTCCGGACCCGACGCCGTTCCCGGACCCACTCGGGCCGCTTGGACCGGCGCTTGAGCCTGGCGCGCCGCCGTTCGTGCCCGGTGTGGCGGCCGCGCCCGGATCCCCACCGCCGCTGCCCGTTCCGGCTGCGCCAAGCGTGATGTCCGAGCCGCTTCGCGGTACGACCGCGAACCGTTGGTCCGTGGCCGTCGGGTAGGCCCGGCGGACGAGGCCAGTGATGATGGCGCTTCGCCCCTCGACCAGCACTTCCGCAGGGATGCCCGACGAGGCCAGGCCGGCCACGGGCAGTGAGCCGCCACTGCCGGCGAGCGTCAACTCCGCCCGCCACGCGGTGCCGGAGCGAGACACATCGGAGACCATGCCGCTTACCCGCACGAGGAGCCACTCGTGGGCCTGCGTGGGTGGCCGCGTCAAGGCCGACACGGCGACACTGCCGCGCCCAGTGACCTGGGGCGGAGAGGCGGCCTCCAGTTGCGGTGCCCCGTAGTAGGTGCCCAACGGGCCTGACACGCGCACCTCCGTGCCCACCGCCGGAAGCGGCGCGGCCTCCGGCAACCGCAGCAGGACGGCTCCGCTGCGATCCTGGATCGTCACGCGCCGTCGGTCACCGTCCAGCAGCCCTGCCGGGGCCGTGACGATGCCCGCCACGGTTGCCGTCCCGCCCCGGCGCAGGGCATCGGCGATGGAGGACACTGCGCCGGGCGCTGGTGAACCTGTTCCATCGGTCGGGCGAGTGGTAGGACGGGGCGTGGGTCGAACGGTGGGGCGCGCGGTAGGGGCCGACGTCGGACGCGGGGTGACACGGATCGTGGGCGCTGGCGTCGGTTGCGCAAGGATCCGCAGGTCGTCCCCGTCGCGCGGCCAAAGTCGATGCCCGTCGTTGGCGTCGCTGGACGACTCGCGCTGGCCCACGATGCCGCTCGCGCGGATGCGCTGGCCGGTCAAGAAGCGTTCCCGAACCATGCCGGTCGACCCGAAGACGAAGACCCTGGTCTCGCCACTGGCATCCGCCAGGGTCAGGGCGAAGCTGCCTGACGAACCAGTCTCGACGCCGGCCACTTTCCCGATGAGGCGTACCAGGTCGCCCTCTCGGTCCTCGCCGATGTCCTCGCTGCGGAGGGCACCCGCCTCCGGTAGTGACCCCTCCCCGATGACGGTCAAGCCTCCGACCTCCGGCCGTATCTCCAGGTTCCCGTACGGGTCGGCAAGGTCACCAGTCACCTCTATCAGCCGGCCTCTCAGGACCTCCGAGCCATCCGCGGGGTCTGACACCCGGACCCCGATACCGCCGGTCCCATCCTGGATGACCAGAAAGCCATCCGCCAGGAGACGGCCGGGCTCAGCGGTGACGACGCCACGTACGGTGACCTCTGTGCCGATCGAGCGATCGCGAGCAACGCGGATGGGGAGGACTGGCGCCGCAGTCGGGGTGGGCGTCGCCGTGGCGGTCGGAGCGGGCGTGCGCGAAGGGGTGACGGTGGGCGCGGGCGTCCGGGTGGGAGTCGCGTCGGGTGAGGCAGTCGGCGTCGGCGTCGGCCCGAACGTCGGGCCAGCCGAGGCGGTCGGGGTTGGGGGAGGCTCATGCCGCACGATGTCCGCCGCCTCACGCAGGTGCAGGCGGTAGCCCGCCAGGCCCGTGCCCGAGGCGTCCCGTTGGCCGAGTACCCCGGTAAGCGCGACATCAGCACCCACTGGTAGGTCCGACGGGCTGATGCCAGTGGTGTTGGCTGCCAGCACCCGCAGCGTGCCACTGCCGTCGTCCACGGTCACCGCAAAGCCATCGCTCAACGTCTCCGCCCCGCCCGTGATCAGAGCGCGCACGGACACGGATCGTGCCTCCAGCTCTTCGCCGGCTGCGCCCGTCTCGGCCGGCACGGGCTCCGGGGGCGGGCCGCTGCCAAGTGCGAACAGATCGGACGCGGCCTCCAGCCGCAGCGTGGTGAGCCCGTAACGTGACTCCATCCGTCCGGCGACCTGGACGTCCGTGCCGATGGGCAGCGGCGGCCAGTCAGCGGAGGCGAGGTACAGCGCCACTCCACCGGTCGCGTCCTGGACGAATGCGCCATTGCCGCTCTCCGTGAGCCCGAGCGGCGTGGACAAGCGAGCGATGATCGTGACACTCGTCCCCGCCGGCATGGCGCGTGCCTCCGCGACCGAGACGAGAGGATCGTCCGTGGGGGTCGGGCTGCGTGGCGGCGACGGCGAGGTGGTCGGCGCATCGGTCGGCGCCGTGGTCGGCGCATCAGTCGGCGCATCGGTCGGCGCCGTGGTCGGAGCATCGGTCGGCGCCGTGGTCGGTTCCGCGGTCGGAGCGAATGTCGACGACGCTTCCGGCGAAGGTGGTGGACTCTCCGGAGTCGGCGGATCCGCCAGAGATCGGGCTACGGGGAACGGCTGGATCGCCGAGTCGATGCTGTTGTCATCCGTGTCCCAGCCATTTCCCAGCGTCCCACCGGGCAGTCGCTCGAGGCTCGAACCCGCCGCTGGAGCCACCCCAGGCATGCCCTCCACCCAAGTGCTCGCGGCACTGCCCCAGCTGAGGGAGTCGATGAGTCCCCCATCCAGCGTTCGCAGCGCCATCGTCCCGCCCACCGACGAGAGCCCACCCGAGTACGTGCCATCCGCGAGCACGGCGTGCACTCCGTCCACGTTGGCTACGAGCAGGTGCCGTCCCGGGTCGAGCATCAGGCCCAGATCCCACGACTGCTTTCGAGTGATCGTGGCGCCACTGGCCGTCACATATACCAGCTCAAGTCCGGCCAGATCGCCTGAGACCGCCCCGGCGTTGTAGATCTCCACCCACTCGTCCGAGGCCGATGCACCACCGGTGACGACCTCACCCACGACCAGCCGCGGAGCCTCCGCGTCGAAGCCCTGGCGCACGCCGCCAACGGGCGCGCCGATAGGCGTTGCCGCCGAGACCATGGCGCTGGTGGCGGCGACCACCATCATGACCACGGCCAGCAGCGCATAACCGCGTGGATGAGCACGAGCCTCTTGCATCTCCGTCACTCCCTTGGGATCGATCGAGGCGGATCCATGCGGGCGGCGGACACTCCTGGAACGATGACGGTCGCCTCTTATCGGGCGCTCACCGGGCGCTCATCAGCTGCTGATCTGGGTCGCTGCGACGCGGCCGAGACTTCTCGGGAGCCGAAGCATGCTCGCGCTGCGGTACGATGCAGAGCCCGCAGCAACCCCCGCTACTCCCGACGAAGAGAGGTTCGCGTTGGCTCGCGCCAAGAACACCGCTCGCGCTGAAGCGCGGCGCCGTCACCGACAGGCACAGACACTGGTCGACCCAGGCGAGGACCCAGCTACCGAGATCGGAGCCGGAGAGGTCTCCGAGCCGGCTTCGCGTCGCCGCTTCGCGCTGCCAGACGTGCGCGGCGACCTTCGGGCGCTGCCGCGCATGCTCCTCACCCGCAGGCGGCTTTGGATCCCGTTCGTGCTGGTCATCCTGGCCTTCGTCGTGGGCATGGCCCTGAATCGTCAGCTGCTCGGCCCGCCGTTGCTCGACATCGGTCAGGTCTTCGTTCAGCTGGTGCTTCCCACCCTGAGTGGGCCGCCCCTCCTGGTGTTCTTCGTGGCGGGATTCCTGGCAGTCCGCGGCTCTTACCTGGTGGGACTGCTGCTTGGTCTGCTGACCGGGCCGCTTCAGGCGCTGCACCTGTGGGACGCCATCCAGCTCGGGGCGGTCCAGGTCGATTCGGCGATCACCTTCGAGCAGGTCCTGCTCCCGATCACCATCCAGAGCGCGCTGTACGGGATGCTCGCAGCGGGCTTCGCCTCCTGGTACCGCGGATTCCTTCGCTCGTCGCAGGAGCGCGGCCGTCAGAACCGGATCGCGCGCGATCAGCAGGCCGCCCAGCGTCGGAAGGAAGCCGAGCGCGAGGCGCGTCGACCGGGCAGCTCGCGCGGGACCAGCACCCCCTAGCGGGCCACTCAGCCTCTGCGCTCGGCCCTCTTCGCTCGACCGACTGCTCGCCGGCTGATCTCGTGGTTCGGCCCGACCGGCCTGGGTTTGACCGCTCCCATCCGTTAGGCGCGGACCTCGCCGACCATTCGTGACCCATCCGTCGGATGGGGTCGCGCGAACTGTCTGCAGATGCGCCTCGTGTCGGGGCTCGCGGATCGGCCGGGATGGAAGCTCGGGCCTGAGCGGTCGTCGCGAGGATCGACTCGGGGCGCATCCACTCGTGGTTCTGCCAGCCTGAGCCCAGCCGCCAGCCGCCCAGCTGCCAGCCAAAGCCGCCCAGCCACAGCCGCCCAGCCAGAGCCGCCCGGGCTCGCCGTGCGACCGAGCCGCCTTTCCCGCCGCTCAACGGAGCCGGCGCATCCCCGCCTGGCCCATCTGTCGGACGCCTTCGGCGCTGCCCGGACCGCCGGCCGCTCGCGCCAGCTCGGTGAGCGGCACGATACGTCGCGCGACGAGGTTCACCACGCTCGATTCGCGCTGCAGCGTGCCCTCCACGTAGAGCAGCGCGTGGCGGCGTACCACGCCGCGCAGCTGCGCCCAGGCGTCCGGCCAGAGCGTCACGTTGACCATGCCGGTCTCGTCCTCGAGTGCCAGGAAGACCGTGCCGCGCGCGGTCATCGGATGCTGGCGTGTCACCACCAATCCACCGATGGCCACCTTCCCAGGGGCCCGCTCATCCAGCTTGGACACGGGCACCGCGCCCAGTCGATCGAGCGCCGGCCGGAAGAGCTCCACCACCTGGCGCCGGGCATCGAGCGAGAGGATCGCGTATGAGTCGCCCAGGCGCTCGAGCTCGGTCGGTGGCGGCAAGTCGGGAGCCTCCGTGGGCGGAAGTCGAAGGTCGAGAGGTCGGGCCTGCGCCTTCGTCGAGCCGCCTTTCGAGCTGAGCCTGGAACCCACACCTCGCCCCGAGGAGCGTCCCCGCGTCGCGCCGGCCACCTCGCGCAGTTGCCAGAGCAGGCGGCGACGTGGCTCGCCCAGGCACTCGAGCGCACCGGCACGGATGAGCCGCTCGATGATCTCCTCAGTGAGCTCCGTGCGTGCCACCAGGTCGGCCAGCGAGCGATAAGGGCCGCCGCGCGCCAGCTCTGCGTCGAGTGCCTCGCCCTCGGCCTCCCCGATGCCCTTGACCAGGTGCAGCCCCAGTCGGATGCCGTAGCCGCGCGCCGTGTCCGCCGCGTAGCGGTCGCGTGCCTCCCGTCGGGGGACCACGCAGCTCGGCGCCCGGACGGGGGCCGGCCGCCGGTCGATGCCCGCGCCATCGGGGAGCTTCTCGCCGGGCAACCCCACCCACTCCGTGGTGGAGCGGTAGCGGCTGCGGTTGACGT
>JALZLQ010000077.1 GCA_030858605.1 Chloroflexota bacterium | reverse complement strand
TGGGATCTTGACCTTCGACACGCTCGGGCTGAGCGCCGAGCTCCTGCGCGCCGTGGCCGATGAGGGCTACACCGAGCCCACGCCGGTACAACTGGGCGCCATCCCGCTGGTCCTCCAGGGCCGTGACCTGCTGGGCCGGGCCCAGACGGGCACGGGCAAGACCGCGGCCTTCGCGCTGCCCATCCTGGAGCGACTCAAACCGCAGGCGAACTCGAGCTTCTCGCCAGCGCGCCATCCCGTCCGGGCCCTGATCGTGACGCCCACGCGCGAGCTGGCCGTCCAGGTCGAGGAGAGTTTCCGGGTCTACGGCCGCCACCTGCCGCTGCGCTCGACCGTGGTCTACGGCGGCGTGCCCATGGGACCCCAGGACAAGGCCCTCGCAGGCGGCGTGGAGATACTGGTGGCAACGCCAGGTCGCCTTCTCGACCACGCCGGCAGTCGGACCGTGAACCTGGGCTCCGTCGAAGTCTTGGTCCTCGATGAGGCCGACCGGATGCTGGACATGGGCTTCATCGATGACATCCGCCGGATCATCGCGCTCCTGCCTGCCAAGCGTCAGAACCTGCTCTTCTCGGCCACCTTCTCGACCGAGATCCGCCGCCTGGCGGGGACCATCCTGGACCACCCGGCCGAGGTGGACATCGAACCCGCCGTGACTTCGGCGGAGATGGTCGAGCAGGTCGTCTACCTGGTCGATGCGCTCAAGCGGCGCGAACTGCTGGCGCATCTGGTGCGCACCCGCGACCTGCGCCAGGTGCTCGTCTTCACGCGCACCAAGATCATGGCCGGACGGCTGGCCTCCTGGCTCGATCGCAATGGCATCGAAGCGGTGGCCATCCACGGAGATCGCTCGCAGCCCGAACGGGAGCGCGCCCTGGCCACCTTCCGCTCCGGCGAGGTGCGTGTCCTGGTCGCCACCGACGTGGCGGCCCGCGGCCTGGACATCGAGGCTCTGCCGCAGGTCATCAACTTCGAGCTGCCGGTACAGGCGCAGGACTACATCCACCGCATCGGTCGGACCGGACGCGCCGGAGCACCGGGTCGTGCCATCTCGCTCGTCTCGCTGGACGAGGAGGACGATCTGAAGTCCATCAACCGTCTCTTGAAGCGGGATCTGCGCGTCCGCATCGTGCGTGGCTTCGAACCCGCCAGTGGCGCGGAGCGGGGCACGGAGCCTGCCCGCCGGTCGGGTCCACGATCCGGACCAGGCAGCCGCTCTGCAGTCCGGCGACCGGCCTCGCGCTCCTCAGCGGCGAGTCGCGCGGGCCGCGCTCCAGGGAGTCCGGCTTCCGACTGAGAGCGCCGCCGTGTACGATGCGCCGTCCATGGCTCCTGAACGCGCCGCGACGGACTCTCTCTGGTTCCAGCACACCGTGGCCATCATCTGGGACTTCGACAAGACTCTCATCCCTGGCTACATGCAGAGTCCGCTGCTGCGTCACTTCGGGGTCGATGAGGTCGAGTTCTGGCGCGAGGTCAACGCGCTTCCCGATTGGTACCGCCGGCACGGCAGCCAGCGCGTCTCGAGCGACGTGGTCTATCTCCACCATCTCCTGGAGTACGTGCGGGCGGGCGCCATGGCCGGCCTCTCCAACGACCTGTTGCGCCGGCTGGGTGCGGACCTGACCTTCTACCCGGGTCTGCCCGACTTCTTCGAGCGGATGCGGCGGCGCGTGGCGGAACATCCGCTCTACCGCCAGCACGACATCCGGCTGGAGCACTACGTGATCTCCAACGGGCTTCGTCAGATGATCCTGGGCAGTGCCATCGCACCCTTCGTGGATGACGTGTGGGCCTGTGAGTTCGTCGACGCACCGCATCCACCGGGCTACCTCCGCGGCGAGCAGCAGGCGCTCTTCCCTGAAGACGGCGTGCCTGCCCCGGTCGGGCCAGCGCGTCTTGAAGGTGAGATCACGGAGATCGGCTACCTCATCGACAACACCTCCAAGACACGCGCCATCTTCGAGATCAACAAGGGCAGCAACAAGTACCCTCAGGAGATCGACGTCAACGCGGCCATAGCACCAAGCGACCGGCGCGTACCCTTCGAGCGCAGGATCTACGTGGCCGACGGCCCCTCGGACATTCCCGCCTTTTCGCTGGTGGGGGGCAACAGCGGCAGCACCTTCGGCGTCTACCGGCGCGAATCGCGCGGCGAGTTCCTGCAGGTCAAGGAGCTTCAGCGGCAGGGCCGCATCCAGGCCTTCGGCGAGGCCGACTACTCGGCCGGGTCGCACACGGCCATGTGGCTGGAGGCGGAGGTGGAGCGCATCT
>JALZLQ010000063.1 GCA_030858605.1 Chloroflexota bacterium | reverse complement strand
GCATCGACACCGGCAAGCCAGAGGCCGTCCGCATCACCGAGGCGTCGGCCTGGCTTGGCATCCGCGACTTCGAGCCGACCAAGGCACTCGAGCTGCGCCTGGCGCGGGCGGAGGGCGGCGGCGACGTCTGATCGGGCCGGGCACCCACTGCTGGTCAGCGGCGCGGCAGAGGTGGCCACGCTGGCCGGCGGGCTGCGACGCGGCGCCGCCCAGTCTGATGCCGCCGTGCTGCGCGCCGACGAGATCGGCCCACTCGCGGTAGCGGTCCTAGACGGTCGTATCAGCGCGGTCGGTCCGGAGCCCGAGGTGCGCGCCCGACTCGCGGGCCTGGGCATCGATCCAGACGCCCTTATCCGCATCGACGCGGCCGGAGGGACCATCACGCCGGGCCTCATCGACGCGCACACGCATCTAGCTTTCGCGGGCACGAGAGAAGGGGAGCTGGGCCTGCGCCAGCAGGGTGCCGGGTACCTGGGCATCCTGGCCGCTGGCGGCGGCATCCTCTCCACGGTCGAGCGGACACGCGCGGCGAGCTACGAAGAACTGCTGGCGGTCGCGCGCCGCTGGAGCAGGGAGATGCTGCGCCACGGCGTGACCACGGCCGAAGCGAAGTCCGGGTACGGCCTGGATCTGACCACGGAGCTGCGGCTCCTGGACGTCTATCGGACGCTGGACGCCGAGGGTCCCTTGGAGCTGGTACCCACCTACCTGGGAGCACACGCCGTGCCCGCGGAGTTCGCTGGGCGGCTGGATGACTACGTCGCGGACATCGTGGAGCGGCACCTCCCGGCTGTAGCGGAGCAGGGCGTGGCGCGCTTCTGCGATGTCTTCTGCGAGCGCGGCGTCTTCGACGCGCCGCGGTCTCGACGCATCCTTGAGGCCGGCCGCGCCAGCGGACTCGGCGCACGCCTGCACGCCGACGAGCTGGAGGATTCCGGTGGGGCTCGCCTGGCAGCAGAGATCGGAGCCGTTTCGGCCGATCATCTGGCAGCCATCTCCGGGGACGGGATCGCGGCGCTTGGGCGAGCGGCGGATGATGGCCGGCCAGTGGTGGCCACCCTGCTGCCGTCGACCACTTACCACCTCACGGCCGAGCATCACGCGCCGGCGCGCGCCCTGATCGAGAGGGGAGTGCCGGTCGCCCTTGGCACGGATTTCAACCCGGGCACCTCGCCACTGCCCAACCTCCAGGTAGCCATGACCATGGCCACCGTCCAGCTTGGTCTGACCGCCACGGAGGCCCTGGTCGCGGCCACGGTGAACGCCGCCCACGCGGTCGGGCTGGGCGCCACACATGGGGCTCTGGAGGAGGGCCGCGCAGGGGACCTTGTGATCTGGGACGTGCCCCGACACGACCTGATCCCCTACTGGCTGGGTGCCGACCTGGTGCGGAACGTGGTCAAGTCGGGGCGCCACGTCCACCACTCCAGCCGAGCGACAGACCCTGGGGCAGGGGAGGCTCCCGTCGCGTCGCCTCGCTAGACCTTGCTGCGCGACTCCAGGACCACCACCGTGGTCTCACTGGGGACCGTCGAGATACTGACGCTCAGCTTGGGCACCGGCGTCGGATGCTGGACGCTCATCTCGTGCAGGAAGCGATCCAGGGCACCCCGCGCGGCCTCATTGTCCCCGATGAGCATGGGCACGATCAGCCGCGCATCGACCTGGGTCGCGACCTCGGCCGCCTTGGCCGCCGTAAGCGCCGAGCCGATCGGTACGCAGACCACGTCGGCCGAACCGATCTCGCCCAGTCCCTCCTCGTCCAGCAGATGCCCGATGTCGCCCAGGTGCGCCACGTGCAGGCCATCGAGTTCGTATACGAAGCACGTGTTGTGCCCGCGCTGACGGCCTTTGTCGTCGTCGCGGAAGGTGCGCACGCCATTGATCAGGACTTCGTGGACCTCGTACTCGCCGGGGCCGTCCAGGATGAACGCCGGATCCAGGCTGGTCGGGCGCAGGAGCCCAGCCGCGTGGCCGTTCAGCCCGGTCGACTTGCCGCGGGAGGATGCTGGTGCATCGTCGGGATGGCTGTACGT
This sequence comes from Chloroflexota bacterium, assembly GCA_030858605.1. Classification (GTDB taxonomy): domain Bacteria; phylum Chloroflexota; class Limnocylindria; order Limnocylindrales; family CSP1-4; genus Palsa-1032. Next base: position 649 of record JALZLQ010000063.1, on the reverse strand, counting down.
GACGATGTCCGCGGTCAGGCCGCGGCCGGTGGGACCCACCACGGATCGGTACGCGTCGGCGGCGACCACGCCCTCCCTGCCCTTGAGCCGGAGGCAGGTGTCGCCGTACCAGGAGATCTCCATGGCAGGCATCGTGCCACACACGAAAAGAACGAGGGGCGCCTGCCCAATCGGCGCCCCTCGTTCCGAGGGAGGGAGAGGGAACAAGAAGCGATGCTTCACGTTCCGCACGTTCAATGTAGAGGGCGCCGATGAAGGCACCAGATGGGAGACGGTGAAGAAACGCACACGTTCTGGCAGGATGGCTCGGTGAGCCAAGAGCCGCGTCCGGGGAACCCAGCTCCGGACCCCGACGCCACGCGGCCATACCCGACCCCCGCCGGCTTCCCCAGCGTCGATCGGCCGAGTGGTTTCCCCAGCGTCGATGGGCCGCGCCGGCCGAGCTCGGGTCTCGGCGTGGCCGTGCCGCTCGTCCTCGGGGCACTGGCCATCGTGGCCGTGTTGGCGCTGGGCCTCTGGGTCCTCCTGCCACGTGGCGGCGATGCGGGCCGGACCGCCGGCCCTACGGGCGGGTCCGTTCCCGCGCCGTCTGGCGCGTCCGCACCTGCGACCTCTTTCGGACCGGGCACTCCGCCGCCCAGCGGGGACC
>JALZLQ010000060.1 GCA_030858605.1 Chloroflexota bacterium | reverse complement strand
TCCGACCGGGACGGCATACCCACGCGCGCGCCATGAACCATGACCGAGAGTGCGGCTGCCGCCATGGCGGCCCTCAGAGCTTCCTCGACCAGTCTCCCGGCGGCGAGCTCGGCGGCGAGGACACCGCATGCCGTGTCCCCCGCTCCGGTGGTATCGACCGCCTCGACCTGATGGCCAGGGATCCGCTGCGACCTCCCGCCGTCGACCAGCAACGCCCCCGCGCGACCAAGCGTCACGACCACGGGCGCGCCGGTTCGCCCGGCCACGGCATGGGCAGAAGACTCGACGTCCTCCGCCGGGGCGAGCCGCATCACTTCGCCCTCGTTGAGGACCAGCAGGGGATGCATCTCCAGCAGCGAGTCGGGTATTGCGCGGGCCGGGGCCGGATTCAGCACGATGACCAGCCCGGCGGCACGGGCCAGCTTGGCAGCCGCCAGCAATGCCTCGTCGCCTATCTCGAGGTTCATGAGCAGCACGCCGGGGCCGCGCAGCCGACCATCCAAGCTCTGCCGCACCGCAGCAGCGTCGAGTCGCGCGTTGGCGCCGGGCGTAACGGCTATCTGATTCTCCCCGTCGGCGTCGACGGTGATGAGGGCCACGCCAGTGGTCGTGTCCGTGTGGACGTGCAGACCAGAAAGCTCGATGCCCTCCGCCTCCAGCGCTTGACGTGCTGCGACCCCCATCTCGTCGTCACCCACCGCACCGACGAAGCTCACCGAGGCCCCGAAGCGCGCTGCGGCCACGGCTTGATTGGCGCCCTTGCCACCGTGGTACCTGGCGAAGGTGCCGCCGCCGACCGTCTCTCCGGGAAGTGGCAACCGCGACACGCGTGCCACGAGGTCCACGTTGACCGACCCGACCACGATCACCCGACCGGTCGTGGCGCCGGACGATCCGTCCGTCACGAGGCCGGTCGATACGTGATGAAGATCACCTGAGCCGTGGTTTGGTCGCCGCCGAGACGGAAAGTGAGCCGGTTCTCGCCGTCGGCCAGGTCGACCGGCATCATCCACAGGCCATCGTCGCCGGCTGTGGTGTGGTCGTCGAACCAGAGCGGGATGTCGCGCGTCACCGTCGAGCCAGGCGGCGCGGTCCCGATGACGTTTATGCGTTGGCTGCGGACCACCTCGCCGTCGACCGGAAAGTCGATGAGCAGACCACCAGCCTGCGGGCTTGGCTCGGAGGTCGGATCCGTGGTGGGTGCGGGCGTGAGTGTGGGCATCGCAGTCGGAACCGAGGTCGGCGGCGCCGTAGTCGGAGTCACGGTCGGCCGCGCGGTCGGCTGCGGAGTCGGCACCGAGGTCGGCGTCGGCTCCGCGGACCCGGTGGGGCTTTCGCTCGGCGTCGGCGCTGCGGTTCGCCCTCCCTGCTCAGTGGCAGAGGGCGATGCAGACCCACCGATGGCCACCAACGTGGCCCCGGCAGTGGGACTCCCGGCGCCTCCGACTCCACCCGCCTCGCCGATGCCCAACAGCCAACCAAGTGCCCCGGCCGCGACGATGAGCACCAAGACCAGTGCCACCCAGCCCGCGCGTAGGTCCAGGGACCGTGGCGGCGCTCCGTGCTGCGGCTGGCGCAACGCGCCGCGCCGGACCGTACCGGTGTGGCGCTGCGGGCGAGGGTCGGTCATGGCGTGCGCAAGCGTACGCGGCCATCCGGAATCGCCGCCGCTAAGCTTGCGCTCCATCAAAGGAGGGTCGATGTCAGACACACGTCCGGTCCACCCGTACGGCGCCTGGCCGTCGCCCATCTCCGTCGAGATGGTGGTCGGTGGTTCACGCAGCCTGAACGCCGTCTGGCTGGACGGCGACGACGTCTACTGGCTGGAGGGACGGCCGCACGAGGGTGGCCGCCATGTGCTCATGCGGCGGGGGGCGAGTGGAGCGGCGGAGGATGTCACGCCCCCGGGCTACAACGTTCGCACGATGGTCCACGAGTACGGCGGCGGCGCTTTCGTGGTGCGCGACGGACTCGTGGTGTTCTCCGACTTGCGCGACTCCCGCCTCCACACGCAGCGTCCGGGCGGAGAGCCGCGCCCCCTCACGGCAGAGGGCCCGTATCGCTATGCGGACATGCGCCTGGATCCGGCGCAGGCGCGCGTCCTGTGCATCCGCGAGGACCATTCCGCGGCTGGAGAGGAGGCGCGCAACTACGTCGTCGCGGTCGATCTGGCCGATGGGAACGTCTCCACGCTGATAGAGGGAGCCGATTTCTACAGCCATCCACGGATGGACGCCTCCGGAGAGCGGCTGGCCTGGCTCTGCTGGTCGCACCCGAACATGCCTTGGGATGCCAGCGAGCTGTGGGTCGGGCGGTTGGGCGCCGACGGCGTTTCCGGACATCGTCGCGTGGCAGGTGGGCCGCGTGAGTCCATCGCGCAGCCCGAGTGGGCGCCGGACGGATCGCTCGTCTTCGTGTCCGATCGGACCGGCTGGTACAACCTCTACCGCTGGCGAGATGCGGGCGCTCCTGACACTGGCCTGCCCGCGACCGCGACGCCGGCCGAGGCGCCACCGCCTCTCGAGCTCCCGACCCCAGCCCAGCCGCTGGCGCCCATGGCCGCCGAGATCGCCGACCCCCAATGGGTCTTCGGCATGTCCTCCTACGACATCGACCGCGACGGCACGATCATCGCCGCGGCCCGAGCGGGCGGCCGCGACCGCCTCTTTCGGCTATCTGTGGATGGAGGCGAACCCCAGGAGGTGGAGCAGCCCTACCCGGAACTGGCCAGCGTGCGCGTGCTCGATGGGATGGTCGCCTGCCTGGGCGGCGGTCCACGCCAGCCAACCTCGGTGGGCCTGCTCGACCACAAGGGCGGATCCATCCAGATCGTGTTCCAGCCGTCCGAGCTTGCCGTAGACCCATCCGTCGTTTCGACTCCCCAGCCCATCCGGTTCCCGACCGCTGGTGGCCGCGAGGCACACGCCCTCTTCTACCCACCGACCAACCCGGCAGTTCGGGGTCCGAGCGATGCGCTTCCGCCACTCATCGTCATGTCCCACGGCGGACCGACAACCAATGCCAACGTCTTCTTCGACCCCGAGACGCAGTTCTTCACCAGTCGAGGGTTCGCCGTGGTGGACGTCGACTACGGCGGAAGCAGCGGCTACGGGCGGGAGTACCGGCAGCGGCTGGACGGCGCGTGGGGCGTCGTCGACGTGGAGGATTGCACCCACGCCGCTCTCTACCTGGCGTCACAGGGCCTGGTCGATCCCGAACGGTTACTCATCCGCGGTGGCAGCGCCGGGGGCTACACCACGCTCCGCGCCCTGACCACGGGCGACACCTTCGCGGCCGGCGCCAGTCACTATGGCGTGGGCGACCTGGAAGCGCTGGCCCGGGATACGCACAAGTTCGAATCGCGCTATCTGGACGGCCTGGTCGGGCCGTATCCGGAGGCGCGCGAACTCTACCTGGAACGATCGCCCATCAACGCCACGGACCGGCTCTCATGTCCGCTCATCGTGCTCCAGGGGGAGGACGATCGTGTCGTGCCCATCGCACAGGCGGAGCAGTTGGTGGCCGCGCTGGAGGCCAAGGGCATCCCCTACGCATATCTCGCCTTTGCCGGGGAGGGTCATGGCTTCCGCCGGGCGGAGAACATGGCCCGAGCCTTGGAAGCCGAGCTGTCCTTCTATGCGCAACTCTTCGGATTCGAGCCTGCCGACGCCATCGAACCGGTGGCCATAGCGCACCTCGAGGCGTGGCGCGAGAAGCGGCTGCTGCGATGACCCTGATAGAGCGGTCATGCTGCGCGGTGCGGGCGTGCAACCGCCCCGGGGGCATGATGACCCTCAAGCGGAGGAGTGCCCAGGGGCGCGAGCCACCTCCGTCATGGGGAGGAACGCTGGTGCGTGTCATCGCTGCGAGGTTCAGGGAGGCTGGCGCGGTCTCTCGGGCAGTCTCGCGATTGAGATCGGTCCTGGACGTGGGTCCGGACGATGTGGGAACGGCGCCACTGGGCGGAGTGGACCAGCCTCAGGACGCCAAATATCTGCTGGCAGGCCGCTTCCGTGAGTCGCGTCTGGACGAGATCCGGTCGATCATCGAGGGCGATGGCGGAGAGATCGTGGCGGACCTTGACGAGGTGCGGACGCGACCACGAGTGAGCGGCCGCGCCCCAGTGTCCGAGCCGCTGGCACGCAGGCCGAACGTGGAGTGGCTCCGCACCTCCTGATCGCTCCGCATGTCCTGATCGTCGGCGGGTTCCTTACCGAGCCCTTCAACTACTGGCCCATGCGCCGGCGCCTTCTCGCGCGTGGCGCGGCCAGCGTCACCATCGCTCCCTTGCACGTGCCGGACTGGCTGGCCGCTGGGTTGGCCGGCTTCGGGCCGATGCTGACGCGGCTGGGAGGCGCGGTCCGCCGTACGCAGGCAGCGACCGGCGGGCGTCCGCTCCTGGTGGTGGCGCACTCGGGTGGCGGGATCGTCACGCGCCTGGCCATGTCCCGGGC
>JALZLQ010000044.1 GCA_030858605.1 Chloroflexota bacterium | reverse complement strand
AGGCTCGGCACCCGACTCGGCCGGCGGCACGAGAGACGCTGGACCGCGAGGAGCGCGAGATCAAGGACAACGTGCTGCGGCTGGGAAGCCTCGTGGCCGACCAGATCAGGGCGGCCATCGCGGCACTAAAGGCGCACGACGCTGAGGCGGCCACGGCCGTCATCGTTGGCGACGGCCGCATCAACGAGGCGCAGCGCAGCATCTCATCACTCATCGCCCGGACCATCGCCACCCAGCAGCCGGTGGCTCGCGACCTGCGCTTCCTGCTGGCCCTGGACCACGTGACCTATGAACTGGAGCGCATGGGGGACCACGCCTCATCCGTGGCCAAACAGGCGCGCAAGCTGGCTCCGGATCCTCCGCTGCAGGATTACGTCGGGCTGCCCGCTATGGGCGAGCTATGCGCACGACAGGTACGCGATGTGCTGCGCGCGCTGATCGATGTCGACCAGGTCACGGCGCGCGAGGTGGCTGCCCGCGACGATGACGTCGACCACCTGTACCACACCACCTTCGACAAGGTGCTGGAGTTGATGCGCACCGACCCGTCCAACGTCGATCGGGGTGCGCGGATCCTCTTCGCGGCGCACTACCTGGAGCGTATCGGGGATCGCGTCACGAACATCGCGGAGGACGTGGTCTTCCTCGCCACGGGCGACATCGAGGACCTGAACCCGTGAGCGACACCGCATCGACAGCAGCCCCGGCCCCCATCCGCGTGTTGTTCGTGTGCACCCACAACTCTGCGCGCAGCGTGATGGCGGAGATCCTGCTGCGCCACAAGGGCCGTGACGACTTCGAGGTGTCCTCGGCCGGCACGGAGCCCGGCCAGGTGAGGCCGCTGACCCTGCGCATCCTTCAGGAGGGTGGCTTCGATACCTCCGGCCTGCGCTCCAAGTCCGTGAATGAGTTCTTGGGCCAGAGCTTCGATTACGTCATCACGGTCTGTGACCAGGCGCGTCAGACATGTCCCGTCTTCCCCGGCAGCGGCCAGTCGCTCCACTGGGGCTACGAGGATCCCGCCGAAGCGAGCGGTACGGAGGAGGAGCAGCTGGCGGTCTACCGCCGGGTGTTCACCCAGATAGGCAACCGCATCGGTCAGTTCGTGCCCATCGCGACGCGCGCACGTGACGAGGCCCTGGCCGGCCAGGCGAGCGGTACGGCTGTCTCGGCGTGAGTGCCGGCACCATCGAGCTGTATCTGCTCCGACACGCCCATGCCGGCGATCCCGCCGAGAGGGAGGACGATGATGACCAACGGCCGCTCACCCGCAAGGGCCGTCGCCAGGCCAAGCGCCTGGGAAGCTTCATGCGCGCCGTGGGCCTCAAGCCCGATGCACTGGTGACCAGTCCCCTGGTACGTGCCGCCGAGACGGCTCAGCTGGTGGCCAGGGCGCTACGCGTCGAGGTGCTCGTCGAGCCGCGATTGGCGGGCGACCTGGGAATGGCGCGCCTGGACGAGATCCTGGGCGAGCTCGGCGCTGAGCGGCCGGTGCTCGTGGGGCACGATCCGGACTTCTCCGCCCTGGTGGCCATGCTCTGCGGCGCGTCACGCATCCCGATGAAGAAGGGCGCCCTCGCCCGCCTCGACCTGGAGCGTCCCCTCCAGCCGGGCGGCGGGGTACTCCGCTGGCTGGTCCCGCCGGATCTGCTCAGGACCGAGTGACGCAGGCGCCTCCTGGGTAGAGCCAGGCGGACCGTCAGTTCGTGGGCAGAGCGTTCAAGACGGGCAGGACACGAGTCCCGGCCTGCGCCGGATCCAGCCTGGGTTCGACGCGGATCTCGGACGTGATGCGTTCCATCCGAGCGGCCGCTTCGGGCCGCAGCCGGTAGACGATCGAGGTGCCTTGCCGCTCACTCTCGATCACGCCTGCCTCGCGCAGGACCTTGAGGTGGTGCGAGATGGTCGGCTGGGAGACATCGCAACACGACGTGAAGTCGCAGGCACACACGCCGGCCTGGCCAGCCAGCTCCCGCACGATCGTCAAGCGAGTGGGGTCGGCCAAGGCCTGAAGGAGCCGGATGTCCGGGTCAGCGGAGGTCGCCATCGTTGCCATCGTAATCGATGTGCTTCTATATTGACAAGTATCTATACAGTGGTGAGGGCGCCCCTGAAGGACGCGACATGGGAGGAGGTGATGGCGATGATGGTCAGGAACGACTGCGACTGCGGTCCGGACTGCTGCCCGGGCGGCCCCTGCTGCTGAAGGCTCAGGTACGCGGCCGGTCGGTCGCCGGCTCGCCGCGTGCCACTCCCCCCGCCAGCGGGATGGCGAAGCTGAAGGTGGCGCCGCTGCCTTCCTCGCTCTCGACCCACAGGCGGCCGCCGTGTGCCTGTGCCGCGCGATGGCCAAGCCCAGCCCGGTGCCGCCGACCCCCCGCACGCGAGCCTTGTGGACCTTGTGGAAACGTTCGAAGACACGATCCAGGTCCGCACGGGGATGCCCGCCCCCTGATCGGCGCCCCCCAGGGTCACTCCGTGGGAGGCGAGGAAACGCCCCGGTCAAGCGTCAGGGCCAGCCGGGGCGTCCGTCAGGTCGAGCGGGCTCTCAGGGCGCGTACATCACGAGCAGCTGACCGCCTTCGACGAGAGTGGGGTCCGCGAGCGGGTAGTGCGCCTGGACATCCAGCACGAACCAATCCTGGCCGATCGCCTTGCTCGCGTCGATGATGCCCGATGACTCTTCGTCAACGGTGAACGGCGGCAGCGGCAGCCTCCCCCGGTCGTTGCCGAAGCGGTCGGAGTCGTGGCGAGCGACCACCCTGAGGCTGCTCGTGGCCGGGTCGTACTCCCAGATCTTGGCGGACCACGGCTGACCGCCCGGATCCTCCTGGATGAGCACTCGACCGTCGTGGGCGACCGTCAGGTTGTCGAACATCTGGTGCCTCTGAAGGCCGGTCCCGCCGTCGAGCAGCTCAGTGATGGTTCCGCCCGACTCCGGCTGCGTAGCGTCGTGGAAGTCCAGACGCCAAAGTCGGCTGCGGCCCTCCTGGCCCGGAGGCTGGTTCAGCGTAGGCGCCTGGCCGGGGCGCTTGACGGAGTTGAAGCGATCGGTGGTGACGAAGTAGAAGGCGTCAGGGTCCGTGGGGTCCCATCCGCCGTCCTCGGGTCGGAGGAACTGCGTCACGCCCGCTGTCTGGCTGGCCGTCTCGAGTTCGGCCCCGGTCATGTCCGAGACATCCCCCAGAGGAGCCAGTTCGAAGGGCTGGGATGAGGCGCCGATGCCTGCCTCGCGGTCCTCAGCCGGCACGCCCACGACCTTGATCCCATACAACTCTCCGCCGTCCAGGCCGGCGCGTTCGACCGGATTCCCGGAGTACTGCTTGTCGCCGCG
>JALZLQ010000040.1 GCA_030858605.1 Chloroflexota bacterium | reverse complement strand
GTCACATCCACCGAACGAGACGGGATGCTGAGCGGCCCCGACCTGCCCGCGCTGAAGGCCCTTCGCGGCGAGTTCCCCGAGGCCTGCTTCATCGCTTCCGGCGGCATCGCCAGCATCGACGATCTGCGCGCGCTGGCTCAGGCGGGAATGGCCGCCGCGATCCTGGGCCGGTCTCTGTACGAGGGACGGATCGACCTGACGGAGGCATTGGCGGCGGCGGCGCCGATAGCCGACCCTGATCCTCGCCAGACATGACGGGGTGATGGTAAGCAGTCGTGCTCGGACCGGCCCGTCCTAGCGGCCAGGCGACCGACCCCGCTCAGTGGCCGCCGCTCGCCTCCAGCTCCTTTTGGTGCTGCTCGATGATCCTGGCGGCGACGTGCGCAGGCACCTCTTCGTACGTGTCGAGGGTGGCCCGGAACGTGCCCCGTCCGCCGGTCAATGAGCGCAGCTCCGTGGCGTACGTGAACAACTCGGACTGGGGCACGTGCGCTCGGATGAGCTGGAAGCCATCGTCCAGGTCGAGGCCCATCACACGGCCCCGGCGGGTGGCGAGGTCTCGGTTGACGTCGCCCATGTAGGCCTCGGGAACGCGCACCTCCACGCTCATCATCGGCTCCAGCAGGGCCGGCTCCGCGTCGTGGATGCCCTTGCGCATGGCCTGTGCCGCCGCCTGGCGGAAGGAGATCTCATCCGAATCCACGTTGTGGAACGAGCCGTCGTAAAGCGTGGCCTTCAGGTCCACCACGGGGTAGCCCGCGAGCGGTCCCTTCTCGGCCACGTCACGCACGCCCTTCTCCACGCCGGGGAAGAACTGGCGCGGCACGACGCCGCCCACGATCCGCTCGTCGAACGCTACGCCGCCGCCGGGATTGGGAGCGATCTCCAGCCACACGTGTCCGAACTGGCCACGGCCGCCGGTCTGCTTCTTGTGGCGGCCCTCGACCTTGGTGTGCCCGCGGATCGTCTCGCGGTACGCCACGCGCGGCTCGCGGGTCACCACGGACGTGCCGAACTTGCGCTTCAGCCGCTCACAGCTGACGGCCGTCTGGTTCTCACCCTGGGTCCAGAGCAACTGCTCGCCCGTGGCGGCGGACCGCTCTACGCGGAGCGTGGGATCCTCCTCGACCAGTCGAGCCAGCGCGCTGCTCAGCTTGTCCAGGTCGGCCTTGGAAGCGGGCTCGATGGCCACGGGCAGGGTAGGCTCGGGGAAGTCGAAGGCGGGCATGGTCAGGGGATGCTCACGCTTGGAGAGGGTATCCCCGGTGACCGTATGAACCAGCTTGGCCACGGCACCTATCTCACCCGCGCCGATAGATGTGACCGGCTCGTGCTCCTTGCCGCGTACGCGCAGGACCGGGCCGATGCGCTCTTCCTCGCCACGTGCCGCGTTCCAGACATGATCGTGCGAGGAGATGCGACCCGAGTAGACGCGAAAGTAGGTGAGGCGGCCGACATACGGATCTGCGGATGTCTTGAAGACCTGCGCCAGCAGCGAGCCATCCACCGAGGGTGGAACCTCCACCTCGCGGCCCTTGTCGTCGGTGGTCTTGACGGGCGGCTCCTCACCTGGGGAGGGCAGGTAACGGACGATGGCATCGAGAAGCCCTTCGATGCCGATATCCCTGGCAGCTGACGAGAGCAGCACGGGCGCCAGCACGCTCTCGCGGACGCCCTTGTGGAGGCACTCCTCCAGCTCCGCGTCGCTTATCTCCTGGCCCTCAAGGTACTTGGTCAGCACGTCCTCGTCCGCATCCGCGGCAGCTTCCAGGAGCTGGTCGCGCCGGCGAGCGACCTCATCGGCCATCTCCTCGGGGACGGGCACCTCCTCGAGCCGGCCCTCGTTGAAGAGATACGCCCGACGATGGACCAGATCCACGTAGCCGCGAAAGGACTCAGCCGCGCCGATGGCGATCTCCAATGGCGCGATCTTGGTGCCGAAGGCGGTGCGCAGGGCGTCCAGGGCAGCGTTCGGGTCGGCGTTCTCCCGGTCGCAGCGGGTGAGCACGAAGAGGGCCGCGGTGTTCGTCTGGCGGCCCAGCGCGATGGCCTGTTCCGTACCCGGCTCCACGCCTCCTGAGGCGTCCATCGTCAGCAAGGCCCCGTCCGCGGCCGCGAAGCCCTCGATGACCTCGCCCACGAAGTCGGCATAACCCGGCGTGTCGATGAGGGTGATGCGGTGTCCGTCGGACTCCATCTCGGAGACCGATAGCGAGAGCGAGAGCTTGCGCTTCTGCTCCTCCGGTTCATGATCGAGACTGGCCGTACCGTCATCGACCCGCCCCAGGCGAGGGATGGCACCGGCCTTGAAGAGCAGATGCTCGGCCAGGGTCGTCTTGCCGGAGCCGGCGTGGCCCGCCAGGACGACATTGCGCAAACGCGAAAGTTGGTCGGTCGACATGCGGCGCGGGCACCTCCGTGTCGGTCGGGGCTGGCTCGCCATCATATAGAATCGCGGCAGATGTCCGGACACTCCAAGTGGTCTTCGATCAAGCGCCAGAAGGGCGTGAACGATGTCAAGCGCGGCGCCATCTTCACCAAGATCGGCCGCGAGATCGGCATCGCGGCCCGGGCGGGCGGCGGCGAGACGGAGTCGAACTACAAGCTGCGTCTTGCCGTAGAGAAGGCACGCTCGGTGAACATGCCAGCTGACACCATCAAGCGCGCTATCGACAAGGCGGTGGGCAGCGGTGAGGCCGAGCAGTACGAGGAGATCGTCTACGAGGGCTACGGCCCGGGCGGCGTGGCCATCCTCGTGGAAGCCGCCACGGACAACAAGAACCGCACCGCGGCGGAGGTGCGCTCGCTCTTCACCAAGGCCGGCGGGCAGCTGGCCGGAGCTGGCGCAGTGGCCTGGCAGTTCGAGACGCGCGGTGTGGTGGCCGTCGAGCGGGACGGGCTGGACGCCGACGAGATCGCCCTGGCGGCCATCGATGCCGGAGCCGATGACGTGGAGACCGAGGGCGACCACATCGAGATCATGACCGAGCCCGCCCGACTGGAGGCCGTGCGCAGCGCGCTGGAGACGGCCGGCATCCCCATCGGCTCGGCCGAGGTGACGATGCAGCCCAAGAGCACCGTCGAGGTGGAAGCCTCGGCGGCACGCCAGAACCTGCGTCTCATAGAGAATCTCGAGGAACTGGACGATGTGCAGCGCGTGACCGCCAACTTCGACATCCCCGACGAGGTCATGGCCGAGGTCGCGCTGGCGCGATGAGCCACCGGCCGGTCCGGTGAGGGTCCTGGGCATCGACCCCGGAACGGCACGGACCGGCTACGGCATCGTGGAACGTGACGGCAACGCGCTGAAGGTCGTGGACTTCGGGTGCCTCGAGACGCTCTCCTCCGCTCCGCCCGCGGAGCGCCTGTTGTCCATCCATCGGGGCGTGCTGCACCTCATCGAGCTGCACCGACCGGAGATGGTCGGCGTGGAGCGGCTATTCTTCAACCGCAACGTGCGGACCGCCTTCGCCGTGGGTCAGGCGCGCGGCGTGGTGCTACTGGCCGCTGCCACACACGGGCTACCGGTGCACGAGTACGGGCCCCACGAGGTGAAGATCGCCGTGACCGGCTACGGCCGCGCCGACAAGGGCCAGGTGCAGCGCATGGTCCAGGCGCTCCTGGGACTGGCCGAATTGCCACGCCCCGACGACGCGGCGGATGCCCTTGCCGTGGCCATCTGCCTTGCCCACGGGGTCCGGCCGGCGGCGGCTTGAGGCACAGGGTCAAGGCGCGGCGCCGGGCGGGATGATCGTGACGCGGCCGCCCGTGGCGATGGTCACCAGGTCACCCTCCCTGATGCGCTGCCAGTCGCCCCCGATGACTACGACTGGGCAGTGCGGCGACCCGCCCAGCTCATGCACCACCAGGGCGCCCAGCAACAGGATCACGTCCGGCTCGCCCAGCAGGATGGCCAATGGCCCCGTTCCGGCACCCAGGCATTCGGCCAGCACCGTGCTCGACGAGCTTGAGCCGCGGCCGTGGGGCAAGACCAGGATGCGACCGGAGACGTTCTGGCCGTACGCGTCGTGGTGCGCGTCGATGATCAGTCCCGTGGCCGGCTCCACGCCGCCCCAGAACGAGAGCGGTTCATGAAGCACCAGGGCCAAGCCGGTGGCGGCGCCCGCGAGGAGCGGCCGCCCCTCAGCCGTCCAGCCAGCCGAAGTCACGGATGACCCTGCCCGCCGCAGCCGATCTGACGCAGTCCTCCATGGTGCCGAAGGCGGTGGTGATACCCAGATTTCCCGGCGCGTACCAGGCCCACTTGGCGGAATCGGTCATGGCCAGCGTCTCATCCGGTCCAAGGATCGGCGCGATGTAGGTGCAGGTGTCGACCACCAGGCGGATGCCTGGCGCCTGGAAGACCGGCAGCCAGCCGCGCTCCTCCACGCGGCGCAGCACGTCACGTCCGGTCGAGACATAGAACGTTACGCCGGAGTGGATGCGCGTAGCGGCGAGCATGGGTGTCAGCCGCTCGAATCCCTCCAGCGAAAGGTGGGGCGTGCCAACGCTCACTGCCCGCAACGGGCCGCCCACATCGGAGCCGGTCAGTTCGCCGACCGCAGCTCGCAGATCATCCGGTCCGACGTCGATCGTTCGCAGCGGAGGCCTGCCACCCAGGGCATCGTTCAGGGTGGCTGCCTCGGGCGTAGTGCCCACCACGTGCACCAGGGCAACTGATCCGGACGAGGCCGCGGCGGCTCCCAGTGCCTTCAGGTGGTCCTCGGGCACGCCCTCGGGCGCGCCCAGCACGACCGGCACGTCGTTGCCCGCTCGAGCCCCCACCACGTTCCCCAGAAGCGCCCAGAACGCCTCGTGGCCCGACGCCACCTCGCCGAAGCCCGACAAACGGAAGACCACTCTACCCAGCCGGTTGGCGTCCAGGTGGAGTCCCGCCTCCGGAACGCGACCCGTGATGGCGGCACAGATGTCCATGAAGTCGCCGTAGCGGTCCGTGCGCGCGCCCAGGACCGAGTTGGCGAAGACGATGGCGTTCGATTCGGCCCAGCAGACATGTTCTCCGAAGGCAGGTCGATGGGGCAGTTGGTATGGCGCGCAGGTCCACGTCGGCTGACAGCCCATCGATTCGTAGGCCGTCATCTGGCGTCGCGCCTCGGAGCGCATCGGCTCCGCCAGCCGCACGGAAGCTGGGTGCAACAGGTCCACCGCGGATACGTTGAGCGTGGTCGGCACTCGGACGCGCGCCCCATCGGCGGCAAGTCGCTCCGCGAATCGCAGGCCCACCGGGCCGTGGTAGAGACACCCGTCGATGTGCGCGCCGGTGATGTCGAGCAATCGCGCGGCACCGGCCGCCTCGGCCATGGCCACCACGATGCGCATGGCGAGTGCTGTCGCCTCCCCGCCCATGCCGCCCAGCATCTCCCGGTCGCGGTCCTCAAGTAGAAGGTTCATCGGCGGCATGATGGCACCGCAGCCCGGCCCGGAGTGGCTACCATCGAGTGGTGATCGCCTCGTTGCAAGGT
>JALZLQ010000026.1 GCA_030858605.1 Chloroflexota bacterium | reverse complement strand
CGCAGGATCGGTGAGTCGCCGGTCTGGATGGGGAAGAAGGACTCCTCCACGATGTTCTGCCCGGAGACCTGCTGCGTCTCCTTGAGGAAGATGTCGGGGATACTGGCGGGGTTCGTGGCCGGGTAGTAGCGGCCGCCGCCCTGCTCCGCCAGATTCGACAGGAACGCGCCGTCGCCGCCGCCTCCGGCACCAACCGCGCTGAGCGTGATGTTGGCTGCGGCCATGCGCGCCAGCAGATCGTCGTACGCGCCGCTGGACGACCAGCCGTCCGTGAGCAGCACGATGTGTCGCCGGGTGGCGGTCGTCTGCTCCAGCTCCTCGACGGCCGCCACGAGGCCGCCGAAGATGTTGGTCTGGCCCTCTGGACGGATGCCCGCGATCTGCGCCTCGACGTCTCCCACTTGGCCGAGCGGCGCCGTGTGCACCACCCAATGTGCGTTCTCGTTGAAGCTCACCACGCCGAACTCATCGCGGGCCGTGAGCGCCGCCGCGGCGCGCAGGATGGCCTCCTTGCCGATGTCCACCTTGGGCACGCCGCCGATGGCCGTGCCGCCGTCCTGCATGGCCGTGTTGCAGTGGCAGGCGTCCATCGAACCAGACTTGTCGATGACCACCACCAGCGCCACGTCCGGCTGACGCTCGCGATCGCGCACCTCCATGTCCACCGGCAGCGCCTCCTCCAGCGGCGTCTGGCGGTAGCCGCCCGCGCCGTACGAGCCCTCGCCGCCGATCATCACCAGGCCGCGGCCCACGTCCCGAACGAACATCTGGAGCGCCTCCATGCGCTCCAGGCCCAGCTCGGCGGCGGGCACATCGACCAGCACCACGGAGTCGTAGCCGGCAAGCTCGGTGAGCGTGGTCGGGACCTGATCCGGGTCCAGCAGCGTGACGTCCTGGTTCTCTTCTTCCAGGGCAGCTGCCAGGTTGTCCGCCTTGGCCGGATCACCCGCCACCACCAGGATGTGCGGATCGCCCTTGACCACGGTGTGCGAATCGGCGCGGTCGTTCTGCTCGAACGTATCCTGTTCCGCCTCCACGACGGCCCGGAAGGTGTGGAAGCCGGCCTCCGTCGCCTCCACGGTGAAGACCAGACGCGTCAGCCCAGCGTCCAGCTCCACCTCACGCACCCCGATCTGGCGGCCGTCGCCGAAGAGCCGCACGGTGGCGGGCTGCGCAACGGTGGAGGAGATGGTGATCTCGGCCTCGATCTCCTCGCCCACGCGGGCAGTGGCCGGGGTGTGCAGGCGCTGGAGGATGGCCTCATCGGCACCGGCCAGGCCGATCTCGTACGTCTCGATGCGGATCCCGCGCGCGGCCGAGAGGGCCGCCTCGGCCGGTCCATGGCCGGTCGTGTCGTTGCCGTCGCTCACCAACACGATGCGCTTCTGCGTCTCGTCCGGGAAGAGCGCCGAGGCGAGGCGCAGTGCGCCGCCGATGTCCGTGGCGCTGCGCGCAGGGACAGAGGCGATGCGGTCGATGTCCTCCAGCTCAGCGGGCAGCCGCTCGACCAGTGCGTCACGGCCGAAAGCCACCACCGCGGCCTGGTCGCCAGCCGGGCGTTCCTCCAGCGCCTCGCGCACGAAGGCCAGGGCGGCCGACCGACCATCCGCGCCCACGCTGTCCGAGAGGTCGACCACGAAGACGGTGGTCAACCGATCGACCGGCAGGGCCAGCTGGAGGCCGGCCAGCGCGAAGACCAGCAACGACAGGATGAACGTGCGCACGGCCAGGCTGGCTCGGCGACGGCCGCGCGAGAGGTGATGGCGCGCAGCAAGGCTGAGCAGCAGCGTCACGCCGATGACCAGCACGCCCAGCAGTAGCACGTCCGGTGAGGCGAAGGTGAAGGGAAGAGCCAAAGGCATGGCCATGTCGGTCGTCAGGTCGCCCGTCGCCGCCAGGCGGTGAGGCCCCTGATCCTGCTTCCCAGATCGGCTCGGATGCGCCGCGCGCCATCGCGCTCGTAGACCATCCACTCCACCAGAAGCAGGGCCAGCACGACCAGGACCAGGAGTGGCCACCACTCGTCGCGCGCCACGCCCACAGGGGATCCGTCCGGCGTGGCCGCAGCTCCCAGCGCTGTCAGGCGGGCCCCGTCGCCGGGGGAGATGTTGGACTCCTCCGGCGAGAAGAGATCGACCGCGAAGTAGAGCGGCTCGTCCTCCGGACCTTCGGGAACCGTCGCGGCCGAAGGGCTGGCACCGGCCGATGGGCTGGCACCGGGCGACCGGGTGGCGCTGGGCGACGGGCTCGTCCCGGGAGTGGGGCTGGCACCGGTCGATGGCACCGGCACGCGCTCTACCCGGTAGACGCCCAGTTGCTGCGTCTCCACCCAGGTCACGGTGATGGCGCCGGTGGCCGAAGCCCCCAGTTCCGTCACCGATCCGTCGGGTCGGGTCACTCGCAGCGCGGCCGTCCCCGGCGGCAGTGCCAGCTCCACGGGCGAGCCGGGTGCCACCGGCTCCACCCCGCCGGGCGAGAGCCCCAGCAGCTCACCGGCCAGGTTGGTGGCCAGGATGGGCCAGGCGACCTGGAGCGGCAGGTCGCTCAGCCGCAGGTCGAAAGCGACGACGGCCGTGGGGGAGCCGTCGCGCAGGCCGCTGTAGATGAGCGGCGAGGTCCCCGGTCCGGGCAGCACCAGCCGCGCCCAGTCGGGCAGCTCCATGCGCTGTGCCTCGGCGATGTGAAGGCGACTCAGGTCCACATTGCGCAGCAGCGGCTCACCCTCCTGGCCCTGGCCGATGACCGGGTCGGTCAGCGTGCCGGAGACGGTGCCCAGCGGGCTGGTGGCCGGTGGCGCGATGGCCAGGATGGCCGCCTCGGGCAGCTCCTCGGGCAGGTTGCCGTCGAAGACGAATAGATCGAAGCGGTCCTTGCCCGTCGTGCTTTCGTATTCGGCCGCTGTCGCGCCGTACAGCTCGACGTTGGGCAGCAAGGCGAAGGCGGTCTGGAGGTAGACGTTGCCCGGTCCCACCAGCAGCACACGGCGGATGCGGTCGGGCGGCACGATGGCCCAGGCGCGGTCGTCCAGGGCCAGCCGGTCGGGGGGTCCGGGCGGCGCGCCGTCGGCCGCGGGTACTTCGGCAAGTTGGGCTTCCACCACGCGCGTGCCCTCGGGCAGTTCGTCGATGACCACATCGGCCCGGCTGACGGCCTCCAGCGGCAGGTCGCGGGCGGTGATGGGCGTCCCGTCGGCCAGGATCCGGAGCCTGCGCACCACGCGCGAGTCGCTGTAGTTGGCGATGCTCACGAAGACGGTCCGCTCAAGGCCGCTCGGGTCGGTCCGCACGGCCAGGGCCGCGATGGCCTGGTTGTCTCGCCCTTCGCCCACCGTCAGCACACGAACGGGCACGGCCAGGGACACGTCCGGCGCGGCGCTGGCCGCGTCATCGGTCACGATCAGGATCTCCGCGCCGCGGGCGCGCTCGGCCAGCTCCGAGGCCAGGGTCAGCGCCTCCGCCAGTCTGCCCGGTGCGGTCGACTGCTCGATGGACTCGATGGCCCGGGTCACCCGGCCTTTGTCGGTCGACTCGTTGGCCACCACCCGAGCGCTTTCCGCCGCGGCCACCACGCTCACGCGGCCGTCCGAGGGCAGATCAGCCAGGGCCGCGATGGCCACTCGCTTGGCGGCCGTGAGGCGGTCCGGGAACACGTCCGTGGCGGCCATGCTGGCCGAGGCATCCACGACCAGCACGAGGTCTCGCGCCAGGCCCGCGGCGCGCTCGCCGGACGGCCGTGCCACGACCAGTACCAGCGCCACGACGACCAGGAGCTGGAGCAGCAGGAGGAGCGATCGCCGTAGTCGCTGCCATGGCGCGTTAGCCTCCACATCGCGCACCAGGGCCTGCCACAGGAAGGTGCTGCTGACCGTCCGTTCGTGCCGGCGCAGGCGCAACAGGTAAAAAGCCACGATGAGCGGCACGAAGAGGAGTCCCAGCAGCGCCAGCGGCGCCAGGAGCGTCACGGCAGGTGCCTCAAGCGACGACTCGCCGGCGGCGCAGTTCGGCGAAGACGAGGTCCGCCAGCGGCAGCGACGTGGGCACAGACACGTAGCTCACGCGTCGCCGGGCACTGATCGACTCCAGATGCTCCTGCCAGGCGGCCAGGCGCGTCTTGTAGGCGTCCAGGGTGGCCAGATCTGCTGTGACGTCCACCCGCTCGGAGGTCTCGCGATCGACCAGGCGCAGGTCCCCCTCGAGGGGCGGGTCGAGCTCATCCAGGCTGAGCGTATGCAGGAGTGCCACATCGCAACGGGTGGCGGCCAACTCACCGATGGCCCGGTCCACGTTCGGGTCGAACAGGTCGCTGATGAGCATCAGCGGTCCGCGCTGCCGGAGCTGCGCAGCGTAGTGGCGGCACGCGGCGGCCAGATCGGTCGGTCCTGGCGCGGCCTGCACGGCTGAGAGGTCGGCCAGCACGTTGAAGATGCGGCCGGTACCGCGCACGGCCGGCAAACGGCGCGCCACCCTGCCCTGGAGGATGGTCAGCGTCACCCGGTCATACGAGGCCAGCCCGACATAGGCCAGCGCAGCTGCGGCACGCTTGGCGAAGACCAGCTTGTCCGGGCTGCCGCCGGCCATCGAGCCGGACGCGTCGAGCAGGACGTGCACAGTGACGTCCTCCTCTTCGACGAAGAGCTTGATGAACAGCTTCTCCAGCCGCGCGTAGACGTTCCAGTCCAGGCTGCGCAGGTCGTCGCCGAGGGCGTAGTCGCGATAGTCCGTGAACTCCACGGACTGACCGTGCTTGATGCTGCGGCGTACGCCCTTCATGCCGCCGCGCACGGCTGTGCGGGAAACGAGCATCAGCCGGTCGAGTTGGCGCAGGAACGCCTCATCGAAAACCTGCGGATCTACGGCCGAAGGCAGGAACGAGTCGCGCCTGGTCCCGCCCGCCAGGTCGCTCGGCCGTGCTTCGTTCATCGCCCCTCCGCGACGCTAGTCGACGGCGGGCGGCGCGACGGCGTCAAGGACCGCACGCACGATGGCGTCGCTGGTGATCCCTTCGGCTTCTCCCTCGAAGTTGCGGATCACCCG
>JALZLQ010000017.1 GCA_030858605.1 Chloroflexota bacterium | reverse complement strand
TCCCATGGACCACGGATCCATCCGGCGCCGTCCAGGATCGAGCGCGCGTCATCAGGGAAGTCGGTCGCATCCGCGATGCGATGGCTGCCCTGCGGGCACTGCCTGGCGTCGACAGCCAACGCATAGGCGTGGTTGGCCACGACTTCGGCGCGATGCACGCGATCCTGGCTGCCGCGGCCGAGGGCGAGGGCGAGGGCGAGGTGCGAGCCTTGGTGTTCGTGGCCGGCACTTCACGCTGGGCGGACTGGTTCCTCCCCTTCTGGCCCATCGAGGAGGACCGCCTGGATTACCTGCGGGCGATGCGGGACGTCGATCCCATCGAGCATCTGCCCCGACTGACCGACACCAGGATCCTGCTCCAGTTCGCTCGGAGCGACTTCTTCATCGCGGCCATGACCGGACTCGAACTGCGCAACGCCGCCGGCGCGTCGACCCAGCTCAAGGCGTACGACGGCAAGCACGATATGGCCATGGACGAGGTCCGAGCGGACCGTCTGACATTCCTCGAGGATGCCCTCGGGTACGGAGGGGCATCGACCGCTACTGCGTCGGTCTAGCCGCGCAGGATAGGCGTCATCGACTCCCAGTCGTCGCCGGTCTTGAGGTCGACGTCCAGAGGCACGTCCAGCGTCATGGCGCCCTCCATCACTTCGCGGACCACCGGCGCCAATCCCTCCAGCTCCGAGCGCGGTACCTCGAAGAGCACTTCGTCGTGTACCGAGAGGAGCATGCGCGCCGCCGATCCGTCGCGGCGCAGCCGCTCGTGGAGGCGGATCATGGCGATCTTCATGGCATCTGCGGCGGTGCCCTGGATGGGCATGTTGATGGCCATCCGCTCGCCTGAGCCGCGCAGCGCCGAGTTGCGCGCCTCCAGCTCGGGGATCCAGCGGCGCCGGCCCAGCAGCGTCTCCACATAGCCCTGGCGCTTGGCCACGTCCTTGATGTGGATCATGTAGTAGGCGATGCCGCTGTAGGCCGCGAAGTAGGAATCGATGAACTCGCGCGCATCGGCGCGCCCGATGCCCGCCCGGGAGGCGAGCCCGAAGTCGCTCATGCCGTAGGCCAAACCGAAGTTGACCATCTTGGCCATCGACCGCTCGTCCGCGGTCACGTCGGCGGCATCCTTGCGCAGTACCCTGGCGGCCGTCTCGCGATGGATGTCCGCCCGTCGCTCGAAGGCCTCGCGCAGGTGCACGTCGCCCGACACGTGGGCCAGGATGCGTAGCTCGATCTGGCTGTAGTCGGCAGCCAGCAGCGTCTTGTCCGGATCGCCCGCCACGAAGGCGCGCCTGATGCGCCGCCCGAGTTCCGTCCGTATGGGGATGTTCTGGAGGTTCGGGTCGGTCGAGGAGAGCCGGCCAGTGGAGGCCACGGCCTGATGGAAGGTCGTGTGCAGACGCCCCGTTGTAGGGTCCAGCAGCAGCGGCAGCGCGTCGACGTAGGTGCTCTTGAGCTTGGAGTACAGCCGCCAGTCGAGCAGCATCGGGATGGCCGGGTGTGCGGGACGCAGCTCCTCCAGCACGGACGCGTCGGTGGAGTAGCCGGTCTTGGTGCGCTTGCCTCGTGGTAGGTCAAGCTCGTAGAACAGGACCTGCTCCAACTGTTTGGGGCTGCCCAGGTTGAACTGGTGACCGACCGCCTCGAAGATGCCCGACTCCAGGCGCGCGATCTCCGCCTTGAAGGTCTCGGCAAGGGTGCCCAGCGCGGCCCGGTCGATCGACACGCCGGTGGCCTCCATGTCGGCCAGCACGGGGATCAGCGGAAGCTCCAGCTCCTGAAGGACGTTGCGAAGCCCCGGTTGCTCGTCCAGATCAGCGCGCATCGACTCGTGAGCCGCGGCGGCGGCCAGGGCCTGCACTGCGGCGTGCTCCGCTCCGCCCAGCTCCCCCGGCTTGGGCAGCTCGATCCCCAGCCGCTCTGCACTGATGTCGGCCAGGCTCTGGCTGCGCAGGGCCGCGTTGAGGATGTACGCCGCGACCTGCGTGTCGAAGACGGCGCGCGGAAGGACCGCAGCGGAGGCCGTCGTGGCGCTTGCCTCGGCGCGCGGGTCGCGGCGGCACAGTTCCCAGACGAGGAGTTGCTTGACCTCATGGCCCACCAGCGGCTTGTCGGCATCCGTGATGGCGGCGGCAAAGTCGGTCGCCCCGACAGCATCGGCGGTCACCACGCGGCCGTCCCGACCGGCCACGGCGAGGCCCAGCAGCGAACCGCGGCGCGGCCGCGCATCGTCCAGCGCCAGGCCCACGGTCAGCTCCGGCTGGGCGCGCAGCCAGGCCGTGAGGTCTCCATCCGGAGCGAAGCGCTCGAAGTGTCCGGTGTCCAGAAGCGCAGCTGCCAGGCGCCCCGGCGCGCCGTCTCCAGAAGCGGCCCGGACCTGTGCAGCGTCCGATCCCGGCCGCGATGCCTGGCCGTCCCGGGCGACCAGCGCGCCCACTTCATCAGGCAGCGCCGCGGATCCGGCCCGCGCCTCGGCACCAATCGCGCTGATCGATGCGAAGTCGAGGCTCAACTGGAGGCCGCTGCCCTCGCCCAGGAGCGACCCCCCCTGTCCAGCGCCCCTGCCGCCAGTGCCACGCGGAGAAAGTGTCCGGCCGGGCACCAGTGCTGCCGGGACCGGAGTGGAGCGGTCGGCTTCGCGCAGGAGATCGCCGGGAGCGCGGGCGTCCTCGCCCTGCATCCCGGGTAGCCGCTCCACCAGCGAGCGGAACTCGTACTCGCGAAAGAGACGGAGCACCTCGGCCCGGTCGTAGTCGCCCAGACCGGCGATGGAAAGGTCGAGCTTGATGGGGGCATCGCGCTCGATCGTCACCAGCTCACGCGAAAGGAAGACCTGGTCCCTCTGCTCGGCCAGCTTGGACCGGAAGCGATCGGGCTTCAACGTGTCGATGGCGGTGTAGATGCCCTCCAGCGAGCCGTGATCCTGGAGCCACTTGGCGGCGGTCTTGTCGCCCACCCCGGGCACGCCCGGGATGTTGTCCGTGGCATCGCCTTTCAGCGACTTGAAGTCGATCATCTGATCCGGGCGCAGCCCGTACCGTTCGAAGATGCGATCGGGGTCGTACATGACTGTCGAGGCCACGCCCATGCGGGTGGTCATCAGGCGCGTGCGGTCCGAGGCGAGTTGGAGCATGTCAAGGTCACCTGAGACGATGACCGACTCGAGGTCGCGCGCCTCGGCCTGACGGGTCAGCGTACCGATGAGGTCATCCGCCTCGAACCCTTCCAGCTCGTGGATGGGGATGCGGAAGGCGGCCAACAGCTCGCGCACCAGCGGGAATTGGTCGCGCAAGTCATCCGGTGTCGGTCGGCGGGTGGCCTTGTAGTCCGCGAAACGCTCGTGGCGGAAGGTCCGGCCAACATCGAAGCAGGCCAGGACATAGTCGGGCTTCACGTCCTGAAAACCGCGCAGCACTATGCTCCAGAAGCCGAAGACGGCGTTCACGAGCTGCCCGCGACTCGTCGTCAGAGGCGTCTCTATGAGGGCGAAATACGCGCGGTAGATGAGGCTGTGCGCGTCGAGCAGCATGAGCCGTTCCACGCGTCCGAGTGTAGCCGCGGGGGCCTTGCCGAGGGTTGGCGTGGGTCCGCGGCCTCGACCCGCCCCAGCGTCCTGACTAGCGGGTGGTCGGGTCCCGAGTGATGCGCTGTGACAGCACGCGCAGGATGATCGCGACCAGGCCGACAAGGCCGAGCAGAAGCCCAAGCGCCACCATGCCGGCCCCCGCGGGAGTGCCTGACTCGACCCGGCCCGAGCGATCGTCTGCCTCGACACCCGGCTCACCGAAGGGAAGGTCGGGGTCCGCTGGCCCAGAAGGTCGATCGGGATCCACCTGGGCGCTGGTCCCTCCGGACGGTTCCTCGCCGCTGCCTGGTGCCTCCGTGCCCGGCGCGGCCTTGCCGTCGCCGCTATCGACCCCAGACTGGGGATCCTTGCTGCCTTCGGACCCGCCATCTGGTGAAGCGGCTCCCACGACGGGAGCTGCAGCAGCGCCCGGGGTCGACTCCGCACCAGCGACCTCAGGGAGTGGCGTGTCATCCACGGTCTCCGCACGGCCGTGGTCGGCAGATGCGGACGGCTGCGCCGCGCTATAGACCTCAGCGTCTCTTGATGTAGGGCCGCCGCTCACACCGGGAAGCCCCATGCCTACCACTACGAACACGAAGCCGATGGCCATGGCAGCCGCTCCAAGCGGTTGCAGGATGCCCAATCTCGGGGCGGAGAGCTGTTCCAGCAGCCGTCGCAGTATCGAACCACGCGCCCCTTGCATCTGCTCCTGTGTCAGCCGGAAGTCCCGGGAACGGCGCGGGGCTGGCAGCTGAGCCATGGCCGATGAGATGAGGCGAACCTCGTCGGCCAGCGCAGCGCACTCAAAGCAGGTATCGCGCAGAGCCTGGGCGGCTGGCCGCTCTTGCGCGGGCAGGTCGCCAAAGGCGAGACTGACCACTGACAGGCGGTCATGGGACTGGTGGTCGGCGCCGTTCGGCGACTGGTCAAGACGAGGCATCACGTGTCCAGACGCTTCGTGTCAAGGAGCGGTTCCCTGCGTGGGGCACATCCACGAGGGCGGCGACCCAGCCATCAGTCACGGAACAGGTCCATCTGCGGCGTGAGCAGGTCGCGCAGCGCAAGGCGCCCGCGGTGGATGCGCGACTTGACGGTACCCAGCGAGACGCCCTGCATCTCGGCGATCTCCTGATAGTCGTAGCCCTCGATGTCATAGAGCAGGATGGCGGCGCGCTGATCCGGCGTGACGCGCTGGAGTGCCGCCGCGAGAGCGGCGTCACGTGAGCGGACCATGGCCGCACGCTCTGGGCCTTCCGACTCGTCGGCCGGCGGCTGCCACGACTCGTCCTCCCACTCGGGATATGGATCGGCCGGGCGTCGCTTGCGGACACGCAGGATGTCGGTCGCAGCATTCAGCGCGATGCGCGTGATCCAGCTCCGAAAGGAATCGCCGTGGAAGCGATGCAGATTGCGGTACGCATTGAAGAACGCCTCCTGGACCGCATCGGCCGCTGCCTCGCGGTCGTTCACGACCCGCACGGTCAGCGCGAAGAGATAGTCCTGGTACAGCTCGACGAGCCGGTTGAAGGCGTCCGGATCACCGGACAGTGATGCCGCCACGAGAACGCGATCGCGTGCGCGGCGTTCGTCGGCGACCTGGCGAGCGTGGTCGTCCACCGGGTGACGAGTCCTCCAGCGCGTGACGGGTGCGTGGGCGGCGGGAGTCTAGCATCGGCTCGGTCCGCGCCGGGTACGGAAGGGCCTAGAATCAGCCGTATCCGCGCCGAAGTGGCGGAATGGCAGACGCGATGGTCTCAAACACCATTGAGTGCAAGCTCGTGAGGGTTCGACTCCCTCCTTCGGCACCATACCGATCAGGAACACAGCCGCTGCAAGGCGGATGAAACGCCCAAGGGCAGGACGTTCACGGTCCCAGAGGCCGCCTGTGGTTCACTCTAGCGCCAGCCCGTCCGTCGATGCCCGGCGTCCGGAGAGAGCAGCCACCCCAGCGGCTGGCTCACGCGCTCGCACTTCTGCGCTCCCGGCACCCCAGTGCCAGGTCATTCGACGCCGTGTGACGCGATCAACCGAAGCAGGCCGCCGGAGGCGGTCGACATACGTCGTGTCGTGCGACGTCCATCGAAAGGAGGCGGGATGCGTGCCATCCGCCTGACAGCGACAGTGCTTGCCGTAGCGCTGCTCCTGCCGATCTTCGCGTCGGCGACGGCGACTCCGGTCGCTGCTAGTTCTCGCAGCTGTACCGGCTGGACCAGCCGTCTAAAGCCGCCCGAGACCATCCGCGTCCTGCGCCGCACGGGGCAGGTCGTCGAGGTCCGCTTTCGCGCCTATGTGGCCCGCGTCATGGTCTCCGGCGAATGGCCCGACTGGCTGCCCTACGGCACGCTCGAGGCCGGCGCCTTCGCAGCCAAGCAGTACGGCTGGTACTACGCCCTGGAAGGCAATCATCGCTACGGCTACGTCAAGGACGGCAAGTGCTATGACGTGAAGGACAGCACCATCGACCAGATGTACGCCCACTTCGGGAAGCCCACCCGACGCCAGAAGGATGCCCGGGACGCGATGTGGGATCTCAGCCTGCGTCGTGAGTCGGGTGACGGTCACAAGCGCTTCATCCTGACGGGCTATCGCTCCTACGGCAGTTCTAGTGTGTGTGCTGCCGACGCTCACGGCTGGAAGCTCTACGCCTCCTCGTCACAAGACTGCGGAGACCGGGGCTGGAGTGGCCGAAAGATCCTCCGGCGCTACTACGGCGAGTGGCGAGTCTCGTTCCGAGTGGCGGCAGGTGAAGGGACCAGATGACCGAATGAGGGTCGAGCCCGAGGGGTAAGCTCCTGGCGCGATGCCGCGCACGTTGAACGCAGCGTTACTCCTCTCGCTGCTCATCGTGTGCGTCGGTTTCGCGGCGGCCTTTCTGATCCTGCGCCTGCTCATCCCCCAGACCGAGATAGCAGCCGGCATCGCAGGCCTGTTCCTGGGGGCCGGCCCGTCGGTCCAGCGGGGCCTTGAAGCGCGGCTGCCAAGTCCGACTCTGCCGCTCCCATCGCTGTCCGGCTATGAGCGTCCCTGGCCCGCCATCGTGGCCGTGGGTACGATCCTCGTGGCGGCGGCGACCGTGGCGGTGCCGCTGGCCTCGCTCCTGGGCGGTCCCGTGACTGTCGTGGCCGGGAATGTGTCTGCGCTGCTGGCGATCATCCCGCCTGCCGTCGGATTCGGGTTAGGAGTGTACGCCGGCGCCCGCAGCGATCGACACGGCACCCTCGTGACACTGGCCGCGGTCGTCCTCGGCTATCTCTTGGGCACGGCAGCGACCGAGCCGCTCATCCAGCTGGTGACGAGTGGGCCGATCGTCGGCCCTCCGGACTTGCCCTCCGGTCCAGCGGGCCTTCCCGCGGGTCCCCCCGGCGCTCCACCCGACCCGCGCCCGCTGATGCTGGGTGACGGATTCGGTGCGTTCCTCCTGGACAACCGCCTGCCTCTTCTGATCATCGCGTCACTGCTCGGTGTCTGGCGGGGTCAGCGCGGCCGGCTGTCCGGCTACGTGGCGCACCTGCTGGCGGCCATGCCGCCAGCCAGCCGTTCGGCCGTCGTCGAGCTGGCCTACGAGGAGGGACAGCGTGCGGTCGCTGCTCCCATCACGGCGTCATCAGCGCCACCGCCGCATGAGCGACCCTGAATCCGGCGGGTCAGCTAAGCATCAACTCGGCGATGCCCTCACCCAGTCGTCGCCTGACAGCGGACAGCAGCTCTGCGTCGTAGGCCACCCCGGCCCGGAGCTGCATCGGTCGATCGGCGCCACCGGCAGGGATGTGCAGGACGACCGGCGTGTCGCCGGGATGGTCGCGCAGGACATCGCGCAGCAGCTGGAGCGCCTGGACGAGCGATTCCTGTGGCGCGCGCGTGAAGCGGACGTGGACCTGCTGACCGGCAGAGGCCTCCGTGGGCACGGTCTCCGCCCGGTCCTCCACGGCGAGCTTCTCCTGCACCTCTTCCGGCCAGGGGGGTTCATCTGGCGCGTCCGCCGCGATCGGATCCAGGGAGGCTGGCTCGGCCCTTGCAGGCATCGGCGCAGGC
>JALZLQ010000005.1 GCA_030858605.1 Chloroflexota bacterium | reverse complement strand
GGACCACCTCGGGGGAGATCCTGCGGGACTTGGCTGAGGATGATCGTGCCCGGCGGCTCACGGAGCTGTTCGAGCCGTACCACGCGGCGCTATCGGGACTGGTGGGCTCGCAGCTGGGGCGGTTCGGCCGGTGCACCCTGGTCGATTGCCACTCGTTCGCGTCGCTGCCCTTGCCCAGCGAGGCCGACCAGGGCAGAGACCGCCCGGACATCTGCATCGGCACGGACCCGTTCCACACGCCGGAAGGCCTGGCAACAGCCCTGGAGAGAGCGTTCCTGGCGGAGGGCTTCGACGTGCGACGTGACTCCCCCTTCAGCGGCTGCCTCGTCCCCCTCGCCTACTACCGAAGCGATCCGCGCGTGTCCTCGGTGATGATCGAGCTGCGGCGCGGCCTGTACTGCGATGAGGCGACGGGAGAGCGCCTGCCGGGCTTCTCGGACGTGCGTGCCGCCCTGCAACGGGCGGTCACCGCCAGCGGGCTGCTGGGCTGATTCCCGCGGGGGCATGCGGCGGCGGTTCCGCAGTTTCCTCAGGACAGGATCGCGAGGTGATAGACCGTGCCGGCCAGGGCGCTCACGGCGATGGTCGCCAGGATGGGCCAGCGCAGCCGGAAGATGGCGACCAAGGCGAAGATGGCGATGGCCAGCGCCGCGAAGTCCAGAGTGGCTGGGTCTGGTACGTACAGACGCAGAGGCCCTGCCCGCCCCTCGCCGACCACACCGAACAGAGTGTGCAGCGAGAACCACAGCCCG
The DNA here is from genome assembly GCA_030858605.1 of Chloroflexota bacterium. Lineage (GTDB taxonomy): Bacteria > Chloroflexota > Limnocylindria > Limnocylindrales > CSP1-4 > Palsa-1032. The sequence continues at coordinate 9,754 of JALZLQ010000005.1, read as the reverse complement.
AGATTGGCGATGACCCCCACGACCGTCGCCGTGATGGCCGACAGAGCGCCAGTGAGTGCGCGCTTCCCGCGCAGATACTCGATGTAGGGCGCTCCCAGGAAGATCCACAAGGTGGCGGGCACGAAAGTGACCCACGTCACGATGATCGCGCCAAGCACCCCGGCCAGCATCGGGTCGAGATCGCCAGGGCTGCGGAAGGCGGCCAGGAAGCCCACGAACTGGACGACCATGATGAGCGGCCCCGGCGTCGTCTCGGCCATGCCCAGCCCGTCGAGCATCTCATCCGGCGTCAGCCAGGCCAGACTCTCCACCACCTCCTGCGCGATGTAGGCAAGGACGGCATAGGCACCACCGAACGTGACCAGCGCCGCACCGCTGAAGAACAGGCTCTCCCGGACGAAGATGCTCTGACCCCCGAAGAGAGCGGCCACCGCTACGACGGGTCCCAGCCAGACGACCATCCCGACTGCAAGGATGGCCGCGGCACGGCGGAGTGGTGGGCGTGAGCCCCCCTTGGCGTCGTCACGCAGCACGTACGGCACGGCAGCGTCCGCGCCGTCATCTACATCGGCCGGCCCTGGACCGGGCCCTCCGCCGAACGTCAAGGGGGCCAGGCGCGCGCCGAGGAGACCGATGGTGGCGGCGCCAAGGATGATCAATGGGAAGGGGATGTCCAGGAAGAAGGTGGCCACGAAGGCGGAGATCGCGATGGCCACCAGCGTCCTGTTGGGCAACGCGCGGCGACCCACGCGCACCACCGCTGCGGCCACGATGGCCAGCACCGCAGGCTTGATGCCATAGAAGAACGCCGCCACCAGGGTCGTCTCCTGGTAGCCGGCGTACAGCACGCTCAGAGCGAGGATGGACAGGAACCCCGGCAGGATGAAGAGCAGCCCGGCCATCAGTCCGCCGCGGATGCCATGGAGCAACCACCCGATGTACACGGCCAACTGGTGGGCCTCGGGGCCGGGCAGCAGCATGCAGTAGTTGAGGGCGTGCAGGAAACGTCGCTCGCTGATCCAGCGTCGCCCGTCGACCAGGACCCGGTGCATCACAGCGATCTGGCCAGCGGGCCCCCCGAAGCTGTTCAGGGCCACATAGCCCCAGACTCGGAAGGCGTCAGACAAGGACACGCCGTGTGCGCTCGACCCCTGCTCACTCTCCTCCGCCGGGGGGTGCCCTTCACCTGGCGCGGGGAGGACGCTCACGACGCCTCTCGACCCTCGCTGCCGTGCGGCCGGATGACCGCGAGTGCAGCCGTATCCGCCTCGATCTCGATGGTTCCGTGGCCGGTCTTGTCGTCATCCGTCCATAGCCCGTCGTCGAGATGGAGCGGGACTCCACGTGGCGGCCGTAGCACCACCCGGCGTCCCTGATGGCGTGGCATGTCGGAGAGCTGACCGTCCGACTCCCTGATGCGCTCCGATGCATAGGCCACCAGCGCGTCCCGTTCCGACGGTCCGATCAGGATCACGTCCAGGCATCCGTCCCCAGGGTCGGCGCCACGCGCCAGGGGGACGTTCGGGCCGGCGAACCGGATATTCATCACCTCGACTGCCAGGTAGTCGCCGGAAAGGTCGCGGCCGTCCACTTCGACCCGCCAGCGAGCAGGTCGCGCGGCCTCTGCGACCGAGCGCAGCAGATGAAGGGCCCGATCCGTCTCCCGTCCCATGATCGTCGCCTCGGCCACCGTCGCGCCGCTTGCGATGACCTCTCCGAAGATGCCACCGCCGAAGGCCTCGACGAAGGGCTCGGCCTGCGCTCCAGGCATCACCACGCCCAGATCGAATGGTCGGGGCGCCGACCCTCGCCAGCTGCGCACGAACTCACGTGCATCCCCGGCGATGCCCAGCGTCTTGGCGATGTTGTTGGCGGTGCCCAACGGCATGACCGTCAGTGGCGTATCGCGGTGCGCCATCTGTCTGGCGACCTGGGCGATGGTGCCGTCACCCCCAGCCGCAACGACCAGGTCCCCGGGCCGCTCGAGCGCCTTCTTCCAGTCCTTGTCAGTGGACCGGTAGGACACCACGCAGCCTTCGTCGCGAAGGATCCTCTGGAGCGCGCTGGCGGAGTGCCCGGCGTCACCTGACGTAGGGTTGTGGATCAGCGTGATGCGCAAGTGACACCTCGAACTGGGATGGGGGCCGATGAGGATCCTGGTGAGCAATGACGACGGCATCTGCGCGTTCAAGGGCCTGGATGGGCCTGTCCAGCTCTTCCGAGCCTCCAGCGCCACTGCTGGCTCGGGCCTACCATCGCCGTAAACGAAAAGGAGAGTTGCTGGCGGGCACTCGTATGATGGTCCGGTGGCAGCCGTAGCATCCCATCTGATCCCGCCCGATGATGCAGAGCGACTCGCCGCGGTCCAGCGCTACGACCTCCTGGATACGCCGCCCGATGGGGCGTTCGACCGCATCACGAGGCTCGCGGCGCGACTCTTCGAGGTGCCCATCGCGATCGTCAGCCTGGTCGACCACGATCGCATCTGGTTCAAGTCGCATCACGGTATAGCGGTCGACGAGATCGGCCGGGAGCCTGGCCTCTGCGCCTCGGCCATCCTGCACGATGGGCCCTGGATCATCAACGACGCGCCGCACGACCCGCGGGCGCTGGCCAACCCGCTGGTGGCCGGTGAGTTCGGCCTGAAGTTCTACGCCGGCGTACCGCTGCGTACGTCGGACGGGCACAACCTCGGCACGATGTGCATCCTCGATCTCAAGCCTCGCGAGTTGACCGCGGAGGAGACCGCCACGCTGGAGGATCTGGCGGGGATGGTGATGAACGAGATGGAGGTCCGCCTTGCCGGCCGCCGCGCGGAGTCCCGGGCACGCGAGCGGGAACAGTTGCAGGATGCGTTCGCGGGCATGCTCTCGCATGAACTTCGCACCCCGTTGACGACCATCTACGCTGCGGCCAGGATCATGTCGCGCGACGCGGCCGTGATGGGCAGCGATCGGGCACGCGACCTGCTCCCGGACATCACCGCCGAGAGTGAGCGTCTGTTGCGCCTCATCGAGGACCTGCTGGTCCTGACACGCGTGGAGCGCGGCCTCCTGGAGCCGGGTCATGAGCCCATCCTGCTGCAGCGGGTGCTGCCCAAGGTCGTCGAGCAGGAGGGACGGCGCTGGCCGGACCGCACCATCCGCCTCCACGTGACGCCCGGACTGCCGCCCGTCTCCGGCGACCAGGTCTACCTGGAGCAGGTGGTCGCCAACCTCCTGTCCAACGGCCTCAAGTACAGCACGCCAGGAAGCGACCTCGATATCTCTGCGGCGCAGGTCGACGACGAAGTGGAAGTCCGTGTCCGCGATCGCGGCATAGGCTTGAAGGCGGACACCCAGGAAGCCGTCTTCGGACTTTTGTTTCGAACGTCGGAAGGCTCCCGTCACGCTGGTGGCGCAGGCATCGGCCTGTACGTCTGCCGGCGCCTGTTGGAGGCCATGAACGGGCGCATCTGGGCAGAGCCGGCGCCGGATCGGGGCACCGTCTTCGCCTTCCGGCTGCCGCTCGCCCAGGACTGATCCGGACGGACCGATCCTGTGGAGTCCGCGTGGGCTCGCGGGCGGGGTTCGCCTTGACCCCGTAGCATCCCCCCGATGTACGACACAGCGACCGCGGCCGTAGAGGCCGCCCTGGCTGCCGGCGCGCGCTACGCCGATGCGCGCGTGATGCAGATCCGATCCGAAGCCATGGCAGCACGCAACGGGATCCTGGAATCGACCGAGCGGGACGAGCGCGCTGGGGTCGGCGTGCGTGCCCTCATCGGGTCCTCCTGGGGCTTCTACGCCATGCCGGACGAGGGTCCCGCTGCCGCTCGTCGTGCCGGGGAGCAGGCCGCCGCCGTGGCGCGCGCCTCCTCCGGTGTGCCCGGCAAGGCACTCGACCTTGCGCCCCAGGCTCCCGCCATCGGCTCATGGTCAAGCGAGTGCCGGGAGGATCCGTGGGACGTGACCCTGGCCGAGAAGGGCGACCTCCTGGAATCAGCCACGCGGACAATGCAGGACCACGGCGCGGACATCGCCGAGGCCAGCCACCGCGTGTGGGATACCCGCAAGTGGCTCGTCTCCAGCGAGGGTTCGCGCGTCGATCAGCACATCGTGGAGTGCGGCGCGGCCATGAGCGCCACCGCTGTCGGTGAGCGCGAGACCCAGCGTCGCTCGTACCCGGGCATCCGCGGCCAGTACGGGACGCGCGGCTGGGAGCTCGTCCGCGAGCTGGACCTGGCCGGCAATGCCGCCCGCATCGCGGAAGAGGCACGCGCCCTGCTGACGGCGCCGGAATGCCCCTCGCTGGACGCCACCGATCTCATCCTTGGCTCGGAGCAGATGGCGCTCCAGATCCACGAGTCGGTGGGACACGCCGTGGAGCTGGACCGCATCCTGGGCTGGGAGGCCGCCTTCGCGGGCACGTCGTGGCTCGATCTGGCGCAGATGGGCAGTTTGCGCTTCGGGTCGGACCTGATGGACATCACGGCCGACGCGACGCTGCCCGGCGCGCTGGGCAGCTTCGGCTATGACGATGAGGGCACGCCGGCCCATCCCGTGGACATCGTTCGTGAGGGCACCTGGGTAGGCGTCCTGTCGGGGCGAGACTCCGCCGCGCTGGCAGGCATCCCCTCGGGAGGAGCCGTGCGTGCGGACGGGTTCAACCGCATCCCCATGGTGCGCATGACCAACGTCGGCCTGCTGCCCGGGCCTGACAGCCTCGAATCGATGATCGCCGCCACGGATGACGGCGTGCTGATGGACACCAACCGCTCCTGGTCCATCGACGACAAGCGCCTCAACTTCCAGTTCGGCTGTGAGATCGGCTGGGAGATCAAGGGCGGCAAGCGCGGCCGCCTGCTGCGCAACCCGACATACACGGGCATCAGCCCGCGCTTCTGGGGCGCCATGGACATGCTCGGCGGACGCTCCGAGTTGACGTTCTGGGGCACGCCCAACTGCGGCAAGGGACAGCCCATGCAGATCGGGCACACCGGCCATCCCGCGGCGCCGGCACGCTTCCGCGGTATCCGGGTGGGGGTGCGCGGATGACCGTCGAGCAGGCCAGCCGTAAGACGAACATGGAGCCCTCCGCCGTGGCCGACCAGGTCATCGAGATGGTGCGCGCAGCGGCACCGAGCGCGGAGGCGGAGGTCACGGTGCGTACGGGGACGGAGGCCCTGACTCGCTTCGCCGGAAGCTTCATCCATCAGAACGTGTCCGAGGAGAAGAGCCACCTCGCGCTGCGGGTCAGCCTCGACGGCCGGACCACGGCCGCCCGCCTGGATGGGCAACCGCACGCCGATGCCCTGAGCCGGCTGATAGATGGGGCGCTGGAGGCGGCGCGCCTGCTCTCCCCCGACCCCGACTGGCCCGGTCTCGCTCCCGCGGCTGAGGCGCCCGACGTCGGCCACTGGGACGAGGCCACAGCCACAGCCTCGCCTGAGGACCGAGCGCATTTGGTGGCGGAGTTCGTGGCCGCTGGCGAGGGATTGGAGACGGCCGGCTCGTGCGTGACCGACGCGACGATCGTGGCCTTTGCCAACAGCACCGGTCAGCGACTCAGCGGCCGGACCACGCTCGCGTCCCTGGACGGCATCGCCCGGACAGGGAGCTCGGACGGCAGCGCCAGGGCGGCTGCGGCAGGTCTGACGGCACTGGACGGCCGTGCGCTCGGGGAGCAGGCCGCCCGCAAGGCGCGTGACGGAGCCGAGGCCACGGACCTGGCACCCGGCCGCTACGAGGTCGTGCTGGAGCCATCGTGCGTGGCGAACCTGCTGACGTTCCTCTTCGTTTACGGTTTCAACGGCCGCGCCGTGGAGGAGGGTCGATCGTTCGTGGCGCTCGGCGAGACACAGTTCGATCCAGCCATCACGATCCGTGACGACGCCGCGCACCCGGACACGGTGGGCGTGGCGTTCGACGCGGAGGGCACACCCAAGCGGCCACTCGATGTGGTCCGAGGCGGTGTCACGGCCAGCCTCCTGCACACGCGCCGCACGGCGGCCAAGGCTGGCACGGAGAGCACCGGGCACGCCGTGGAGGGCGCCACGGAGTGGGGCGCCCTTCCCGAGAACATCGTGCTGGAGGCCGGGAAGCGCTCGCCGCAGGAACTCGTTGGGAGCATGGAGCGCGGTCTGCTGGTGACCGACTTCTGGTACACCCGCATCCTCGATCCACGCACGCAGGTGGTCACCGGCCTGACGCGCAACGGTGTCTGGCTGGTGGAGGACGGACGCATCGTTCGACCGGTCTCCAATCTGCGCTTCACGCAGTCGTTCCTGGAAGCTCTCGCGCCGGGCGCGGTTCGCGACGTGGGCTCTGACCACTCGCTCCTGACCGGCGGCTTCGGCGGCATGTTCCTGGCGCCGAGCCTCCACTTGGCGAGCTGGAACTTCACGGGCGGAGCGAAGGGTTGAGCGAACCGAGCGGCGATCGAGGTCCCGCGCTGCTCAAGGCGGCTCGAGCCGGGCTGCCCGAGATGGTGGATGTCCGGCGCATGCTCCACCGCCGGCCTGAGATCGGTCTGGAGCTGCCGGAGACGCAGAAGGCGGTGGCACAGCGCCTCGAGCATCTGGGTCTGGCGCCTCGGCTTGGTGGCAGCGTCGGTTCGGTGACCGCGCTGATCCATGGAGACCGACCGGGACCGACCATCCTGCTGCGCGCCGACATGGACGCGCTGCCGCTCCAGGAGGACACCGGCCTGGACTTCGCGTCGGAGGTGCCGGGCGCCATGCATGCCTGCGGCCACGACACGCACGTGGCCATGCTCCTGGGCGCAGCGCGGCTCCTGATCGAGCGCCGAGCGGCGTTGGCCGGACGGGTGCTGCTGATGTTCCAGCCCGGGGAGGAGGGCTTCCACGGGGCGCGCTTCATGCTCGATGAAGGCCTTCTGGACGTGGGGCCCGAGAGCGAAGTCACGGGCGCCTTTGCCATCCACATCGGAAACCGCTACGAGAACGGCACCATCAACCTGCGGCCAGGCCCGCTGATGGCCTCCGGCGACACGATCCGTCTCACCGTGCGCGGTCGCGGTGGCCACGCCTCGGCGCCACATCTGGCGGTCGATCCCATCACCGTGGCTGCCCACATCGCGGTGGCGCTCCAGACCATGGTGACGCGAACGGTCGACGCCTTTGACCCGGCCGTCATAACCATCGCCAACATCAGCGCGGGGACGACGACCAACATCATCCCCGAGACTGCGTTCATGCAAGGCACCCTGCGCACGGTGTCGGCAGCGCAGCGCTCTGCGGTCAGGAAGCGGCTGCCCGGGTTCGTGTCAGCCATCGCCGAAGCCTTCGGCGCGATCGCGGAGCTTGAGTTGGAACCCGGCTACCCCGTCACCTCGAACGACGCCGACTACTGCGAGCTGGTCCGCCAGGACGCTGTCGCTATCCTCGGCGAGGACGCGGTGCGTACGCTGCCCGCGCCGATCATGGGCGCGGAGGACTTCTCATACGTGCTTGAGAAGGTACCCGGCGCGATGGTCTTCCTGGGCGCCGCTCCTCTCGGCGTGGAACCCGAGACCGTGCCACAGAACCACTCCAACATGGTCGTCTTCGACGAGCCGACCATGGCCGTCGGTGCTGCGCTTTACGCAGCAGTCGCCCTCCGCCACCTGGCGCCGGGCTAGGCTCCCGGGCGGTCCGCCACCTGCGAGCGGGACTCGATCACGGCGGTAGGCGTCCCGTGGACGGCCGGGATGCTTCCCAGCCGGCCGGCCTTGTAGTCGGCGAAGGCCTGCACGACCTCCTCGCGAGTGTTCATGACGAAAGGTCCCATCCAGGCGACAGGCTCTCGGATGGGCCGCCCGCCCAGGAGCAGTACGTCGAGGTTCGGCGAGCGGCTCTCCTGACGGATCGATGCCTCCACCGACAGAGAGCCACCTGGTCCGAAGACCGCCAACTGGCCGGTCTGGATGGGGGTGCCCTGCGGGCCGACAATACCCTGGCCGCTCAGGACATAGGCCAGAGCGTTGTAGTCGGCGCGCCACGGCAGCGCAACGCGAGCTCCCGGGCTCAGCGTCACGTGCACCAGCGTCATGGGCGAGTAGGTCGAACCCGGACCAGCGTGCCCGGCCACCTCGCCGGCGATCACGCGAACCAGCGCGCCGCCATCTGGCGACGCCAGCAGCGCGACCTCACCGGCGCGCAGATCCTGGTAGCGCGGAGCGGCCCACTTCTGAGCGGATGGCAGGTTCACCCAGAGCTGGAGGCCGTGGAACAGTCCCCCGCTGGCGACCAGCGCCTCGGGCGGCTTCTCGATGTGAAGGATGCCCGCCCCGGCGGTCATCCACTGGGTATCACCGTTGGTGATCACGCCGCCGCCGCCGTTCGAATCGCTGTGCTCGAAGGCGCCATCCATCATGTAGGTCACCGTCTCGAAGCCACGATGGGGATGCCAGGGCGTGCCCTTCGGCTCGCCCGGTGCGTACTCCACCTCTCCCATCTGATCGAGATGCACGAATGGATCCAGGTCGGCCAGGTCCACGCCCGCGAACGCTCGGCGAACAGGGAAGCCCTCCCCCTCGAAGCCTCTCAGCGAGGTCGTGACGCTGGTCACGGCACGAGATGGCGCGAGGGCCGGATCAGGCTCCGGGATGCGAGGCAGGATAGTGATGTCTTCGACTGTGATGGCGGGCACCGGGATCTCCAGAAAGCAAAGTGTGCGGCCCCATCATGTCACAAGCTAGTTGCAGCCGCAACTACCTGCGGGCGCGTGCGGCCGCATGCTAGACGTCCATCCCTCTCGGCTCCCTCGCCAAGGCTCCCGCCGGCAGGTCCTTCTCGACCGACTCGAGCGCGTATCGGGATCCAAACAGGGCCAGCAGATCGCCCGCCGCGTCTCTCGTCGCGAGCACGCCGCGTCGTTCCGGGAGCAGCGCGAGAGCTGCCGGGTCAAGCCAGCGAGCGATCTCGTATGGCGCGGCGGTAACCGTGACGGGGCAGCCGAACTCGCTGGCCATGCGGTCGGACATGACCTCGAACTGAAGCGATCCGACGGCGGCGATGATGCGTTGACCACCCTCGATGACGGACTCAAGGACCCGGATCACGCCTTCCTCGTCGAGCTGGCGAAGCGCCACGCCGAAGCGCTTGTAGCGCTGCGCATCGCGGTTGTGGACATACGCGAACTGCTCGGGCAGGAATGAGGGGATGGGTGGGAAGGCCACGTTCGGCTCCTCCGCCAGGGTGTCCCCGATGAGCACGCCCGAGGCGTTGACGATGCCCACGATGTCGCCCGGACCAGCCTCCGCGATGGTCTCCCGCTCCTGGCCGAAGATCTCGTGGGCGTGCTTGAGCGAGACGCGGCGCCCGCTGCGCGTGTCGATGACGGACATGCCGCGAACGAAGAGCCCGCTCTGCACCCGCATGAAGGCGATGCGGTCACGATGCCGCGGGTCGAGATTGGCCTGGATCTTGAAGACCTGCGCGGAGAACGGGCCGTCCACCGGTTGAGTCTGGCCGTCGATGCGCGGCGCCGGACGGGGAGAGGGCATGAAGTCGGGAATGCCGCGCAGCAACGAACGAAGCCCGTGATTGGTCAGGGCGCTGCCGAAGAACACGGGGGTCTGGGCGCCGCCCAGGATCTCCCCGGCGTCCGGGCTGGGCAGGGACGCGTCCAGCAGCTCCATCTCCTCGAGCGCCGCGCTCCAGGCGTGCTCCCGGCCCGGCGCCGGCTGCCAGGCGCCCACGGAGGTGGTCGTCTCGGCTCCGATGGTCGCGCCGTGCGCCGTGGCATCGACCTCCAGCACCTCTCGTTGCAGA
>JALZLQ010000084.1 GCA_030858605.1 Chloroflexota bacterium | reverse complement strand
ACCTATGGGGGGTATTCGCGAAAGCCGTTGCGGCCTCCCCGGAACCGCGCTAACGTATGCCGCTCGACACCCCGATGCGGTACCGTGGGCGTTTCCTACCGGAGCCCTCCGGCTGGAGTCACCCCGGCCCTTGGGTACCGTCGAAAGGTTGCTGGGTCTGCGCTCCGACTGGTCGAGAGGACCCGCGAGGCGCCGTGCTTGCTCTGGGATCCGTAGTTTGGGGCAGGCCGTATCGATGGACGCGAAGCAGGTCTGGCGCGCTGCGCTGGGCGAGCTACAGGTCTCACTGTCACCGGCTAATTTCGAGACCTGGCTGAAGGACACCGCCCTCGTGTCGGTCGATGACAGCCGCTTCCGAGTGGCCGTCCCCAACGGCTTCGCCAAGGACTGGCTGGAGACCCGCTACCGCTCGCTGATCTGCCAGACCCTGGCCCGCGTGGTGGGCTACAGCGTCAACGTCGACTTCGAGGTGCGCGAGGGCCTCGTGGCGGCGACGGACGAGACGCCAGCCCAGACCGCGGCTCCCGTGCGTTTGGAACCCGGCCGGGTCGGTGGTGAGGGCGGATCGGTCAGTCTTAACGCCCGCTATACCTTCCGCAACTTCATCGTCGGCTCGGCCAACCGCCTGGCCCACGCCGCCAGCCTGTCGGTGGCTGAGCGTCCAGGTCACGCCTACAACCCACTCTTCCTGTACGGCGGTGTGGGGCTCGGCAAGACCCATCTGATGCACGCCATCGGCAACCAGGTGATGACCCGCTTCCCGCGCAAGAAGGTCGTCTACGCGACCAGCGAGAAGTTCACCAACGAGTTCATCACCAGCATCCAGCAGGGCAAGATCGACGAGTTCCGCGCACGCTATCGGCGCATCGACCTCCTGCTCATCGACGACATCCAGTTCATCGCCGACAAGGAGCGCACGCAGGAGGAGTTCTTCCATACCTTCAATGCGATCCATGATGACGGCAAGCAGATCGTGCTCTCCAGCGACCGGCCGCCCAAGCAGATCGTGACGCTCGAGGAGCGCCTGCGCAGCCGCTTCGAGTGGGGCCTTATCGCCGATCTCACGGCACCCGACCTGGAGACGCGCATCGCGATCCTGCGGGCCAAGGCCGAGGAACATGCGGTGCCCATCTCCTCCGAGGCGCTCGAGTTCATCGCTCGCAAGGTTGCCTCCAACATCCGCGAGCTGGAAGGGGCCCTCATCCGCATCGTGGCCTACGCCAACATGAACGGACGGCCGCTCACCGCCGACCTGGCTCAGGCCGTGCTCTCCAACGTGCTCTACCAGCCAAAGCGCCACGTGGTCACGCCGGAACGCATCGCGCAGGCCGTCTCGGACTATTACGGCGTCGCCCTGGAGCAGCTCAAGGGGCAGAAGCGGGACCGGGCCATCGTCATGCCGCGCCAGATCGCGATGTACCTGATGCGTGCCGAGACCGATGTCTCGCTCCTGCGCATCGGCGCGGAGCTGGGCAACCGCGACCACTCCACCGTGCTCCACGCCTGTGACAAGATCGACCGCGAAAGCGCCCAGAACGAGGAGCTCCGCCGCGAACTGGCCGCCGTCCGGGAGCTCATCTACTCCGATTGAGGCTGGAGCTGCCGGCCCCGGCCGACGGCTGTGGATGGCACGCTCACGCTCGAAGTGGACCACCGGTGGGCACCCCCGCCCGATGGGATCTCACGGTGGACGAACTTCCCGGCCGTCCACCACCCCTGCACCAGGCATCCCCCACCGGTGTATGTTCGTCCACCGTCCCTGTCGGCATCGGTCGAGCGCGCCGCCAACGTGACACAGTCCGACCGTCCCCACTTTCCACACCATGATGATGATGATGGGATGCGAAGATAGAGAGACATAGGGAGAACGCCGGGGGTCTGGGTATGTGGACCGACCGATCCGGCTGAGCGAGGGAGCGGACGTCCGTGAAGCTATCGGTGATGCAGGAGAATCTGGCGCGCGGCCTGTCCGTCGTGAGTCGCGCTGTCAGCACTCGCTCCACCCTGCCCGTCCTGGCCAATGTGCTGCTGCGCACGGAGGATGCCGGGCTGAAGCTGACAGCTACCAACCTGGAGATCGGCATCACCTCCTGGGTGCCCGGCCGGATCGACACGGACGGTGCCCTGACCGTGCCGGCCCGACTCATCACGGATGTCGTCGCCGGGCTACCCGCTGGCGAGCGGGTCGACCTGGATGTCGAGGGCACGACCCTGCGGCTGAAGGCCGGCCGCTACCAGACCCACCTGCGGGGCATCGACGCCGAGGAGTTCCCGGTCATCCCAGCGGCCGGCGATCGGCCCACCACACGCGTCTCCCAGCGGCTGTTGCGCAAGGCGCTTTCGGAGGTCGCATTCGCTGCTGCCTCGGACGAAGCGCGCCCCATCCTGACCGGCGTGCTGACCAAGCTCGTGGGCGACCGGCTGACGCTCGCGGCGGCCGACAATTACCGCATCGCGGTCAAGGATCTACCGATCCTGGATCCCGTCGAGGAGACCATCCTGGTCGTTCCCGCTCGTTCGTATCAGGAGCTGATGCGCATCCTCAACGACACCGACGACCCCGTCGACATCATGCTTGCCTCATCGAAGAGCCAGGTCCTCTTCCACGTCGAGGGCACGGAGCTCGTGTCGCGACTCATCGACGGTCAGTTCCCGAACTACCAACAGGTGCTGCCCACCTCCCACACCACCCGCGCCGTGGTCGATCGGGACGAGCTGCTCAAGGCTGTACGCCTGTCCGCCTTCATCGCGTCCTCCGCGGCCAACGTGGTGCGCCTCAGGGTGGGTGACGCGGCAAGTGGCGCCATCACCATCGCAGCAGCTGCGGACGTGGGTGACGCGGAAGGAGAGGTCGAGTCGGCCATCGAGGGCGAGGCCGTGGCCATCGCCTTCAACGCACGCTACCTCATGGAGGCGCTCCAGAACGTGGACGGGGACCAGCTCGCGCTGGAGTTCTCAGGGCCGCTGTCACCTGGAGTTCTCAGGCCGGTCGACGACTCCGACTACATCCACGTCATCATGCCCGTCCGCACTCCGTCCTGACGCCTCAGGCCGGCAGCGCCCTTCGACCCGTGCGCGTAGAGCGCCTGAACCTGGTCGGGTTTCGCTCCTACGCCACGCTGGAGGTGAGCTTCCCTGGTGGACCGCAGGTGGTCATCGGACGCAACGCGGCGGGAAAGACGAACTTGCTGGAGGCACTTGTGGTGCTGGCCACGGGTCACTCCCACCGCACCTCGACCGACCCGGAGATGATCGGCTGGGACGCGCCCCTCGCCCGGCTCGAAGCGCACGTCGGTTCGACCGGTCCTGGCCTCGACGAGCTTGAGGTGGTCATGGCTCGGCCCGGCACCGGAGGCACCGCCGGTTCCAGGAAGCGCGTCAGGATCAATGGTGTGCCACGTCGAGCTAGCGCGCTGTCGGCCTCCCTGCGCGCTGTCGTGTTCGCCCCGGAGGACATGCTCCTGGTAAGCGGCTCGCCCTCCCTGCGTCGGGCGCTGCTCGACACCCTGGTCGCACAGCAGGTGGTCGAAGGGTCCAGCACGCTGAGCACCTACGCCCGCGCGCTGCAACAGCGCAACACGCTCCTCCGCCGGATACGCGAGGGCGAGGCTTCCGCTGATGAGTTGCGCTACTGGGATGCGGTGGTGGTGGAGCAGGGCGGCCGCATCGTGACCTGGCGGCTGGCGGCACTGGCGGCCCTGGCGGGACCCGTTGCCGAAGCGCATGCGGAGATCGCGCCAGGGGAGGCCAGGCTCAGCCTGTGCTACGAGACGAACGCTCCCATGGTCGCCGGAGAAAGCGTCGAGGAGGCCCTCCGGCGGCGGTTGGCCGAGACGTCGGAGAAGGAGCTCTGGAACGGATCGACCCTGGTCGGGCCGCACCGCGACGACCTGTCCTTCGTGATGGGTGGGCGGGAACTGGGCAGCTTCGCCTCGCGCGGCCAGCAGCGCACGGCGATCTTGGCCGTGAAGCTGGCCCAGCTCGACCTGCTGTCGCTCCGCGACGGACGACCGCCACTGCTGCTGCTGGATGACGTGTTCAGCGAGCTCGACCCGGAGCGACGTGCTCACCTGGTGCGTCGTATCGGCGAGCTGCCGCAGTCCTTCGTGACCACCACCACGCTCGATGACCTCGATCCACGCCTGGTCGCGGCTTCCACGGCGTGGCGCGTGGAGCCTGGCCGGCTGGAGCCTGCGGCATGACCGAGCGACGCCGCCCCATGCGCCGCCTGGCGGACTTGCTGCCGGATCTGGCCGGGAGCCTGGGTCTGGAGGATGAGCTGCGCCTCTCGCGCGCCATGGCCTCCTGGGAGCGCCTCCTCTCGGAGCACGTGCCGGCTGCCACTGGTTCATCCGTCCTGCTCGCAGTGCGGCCGCCCGCGCTCATCGTCAGCGCTGACAGTCCCATCGTGGCCCAGGAGCTTCACCTGCGCTCAGACGAGCTGCTGTCCGCGTTTGCCGGGGCGCCCGGCGGCTCTCGCCTCCTGGAGTTGCGCATCAGCGTCCGCCCGCCGCCCGCCGGACACTCCGGGCGTTCGCGGTGCTCCGGCTCGTGGCCACGTCGGGGGGACGGGTCTTCCGGCGGCGACGTGTAGACTTGGCCGCCGATGCCGACCCGTCTCCACCTCAAGTACGGTCTGGTCGCGGAGCAGGACCGGCTCTCGTCCTCAGCGGACACGCTCACCGTCACCGAGCCGGCGACGGGCTCCAAATCCAGGACCAAGGGCAACCTCTATCTCATCGTCTCCTCTGCGACGATGGGCTCTCGAGCGCGGGACGCGACGGCACTGGTGGCCGACACCATCCGGCGCGAGTACTACTACGACGAGTCGGCGGGCATCCCCAACTGCCTGGAAAAGGCCTTCCGCAGCGCTGAGCGCAAGCTTCGCGGCGGCCGCGAAGGCCACGGCATCGCGGTCGGCTCCATCGGTGTGGCGCTGGCGATCATCCGTGGGCACGAGCTGTACGTGGCGACCACCGGTCCCGCCGAGGCGTACCTCGTGCGAGCCGCCCGACTGCTCATGCCGGAACACTCTTCGGGTCCCGGGCTGCCGACCGGCGAGGGACTGCGGCTGGACGTCTGGCGCGGTGAGTTCGCCATCGGCGATTCACTGCTGCTGGTCTCCCGTGACCTGACCGAGGTGGTGGGCACGGAAGAGCTGAAGAACTCCGTCGTGACGCTCCACCCACAGTCGGCCGTGGAGCATCTCCACCATCTCTTCGTGGCGGCCGGAGGCGAAGGCTCGGACGCGGTGCTCGCCATCGAGGCCAGCGAGACGGCAGCGCCGCGGGCCGAGAACAGGCTGGTGCCGGTTGCTTCGCCTGGAGGGGACGGTCTGGATGTCAGCCCGGCCATGGCCGGCGGCGGTGCCGCGTCACTCATCGGCTCGCGGGCGGTAGGTGCCCGGGATGCGGTGGGCAACGCGCTGGGTGGCCTTGCCGACCGGCTGGCGGATCTCATCCCCGGTCGGCGGCGCCAGTACCGTCGCATCGCGCCCAGGGTCTCACGGAGAGAGTCGCAGCGACGAGCGGCCGTGGCCTTGCTGGCCTTCCTCGGCGTGATCTTGGTACTCGGCCTGTTCATCGCCTTCGCGCCGCGTGGGACCGAGAGACAGGTCGCCCGCGTGAACGCCGGGGATGCGGCCCTCCTGTCCGCTCAACAGCTGACGGATCAAGTGACCGACGATGGGCTCATCAGTGATGATCCGGCGCGAGCCCTGTTCCTGCTTCAAGACGCCTGGGCCGAGCTTGGCCGGGCGGAGGAGACGGGCGTGCCCTTGGCCGACATCAAGCCAGTGCGTGAACGGATCACCGTCGGACTCGACGAGTTGTACGGCACCAAGTACATGAATGCCGCTCTGGTCACTCGCTTTACAGCCGACGGCGCACAGGACCCGCAGGATCTGGTGCAGGGGCCGGATGGAGCGGCATACGTGCTCGACCAGCAGGCGCGCACGGTCAGCCGGGTCGATCCCGAGACCGGCTCTACGGCGGTCATCGTCACGGCCGGCGACGGTTCGGGCGAGGGCATCGGCACGCCCATGATGCTGGCCGTAGGTGCGCTGGATCTGCTCATCTCAGACATCCGCTCCAATCTCTGGCGCTGGCGACCCTCCGACGACACAGGGCAGGGCACGCTCCTGCCCGTGCAGGTGAGCGACGACGTCGCCTGGGGCGACGACATCATCGACATCAACACCTTCCTGCTGCCACGTCAGGCGGAAGATGGGCTCTACCGGCTTTACGTGACCGATCCCAGTTCCGACCAGATCCTGAGCTACTCACCCACCGCCGACGGTAGCGGCTTCTCGACCCCCGCCGACTACCTGGCCGCCGACAACGAGGACCTCGACGGCTTCCGGCAAGTGCTCATCGACGGCAACCTCTACGGGCTGACGAGTGATGACGTGGTCAAGCACCTCAGCGGTCGCGTACAGGACTTCTCGCTGGCCGCGCCGCCCGACGGTGGCGACCTGCGGCCAGGCCGCGACTATCGCCTCTTTGCCGGGCCGGGCGGCATCGGCGATGGCCTCCTTTACGTCTGGGACGCGGAACACGGCCGTTTGCTCGTCTTCCGCAAGTCGGACGGGGGCTTCCTGGAGCAGTGGCTCACGGGGGAAGGGATGCCGCCCCTGGAGGACTTGCGCGGGCTCTACGTCGTCCAGTCGGCTGTCCCAACAGGCCCGGAGGGTGAGGATCCCCTGCCGCCCCCACCGGTGACCGTCTTCTGGTTGACCGCTGATGCGCTCTACAGCAGCGAGCTCGTGGAGGTGCCCCAAGGTCCGGCCGCTTCGCCGAGTCCGGGACCCTCAGAGCCTGTCACTGCCCCATCCCCGCCCGAGGAAGCGTCTCCGGATCGGACTCGTCGGCCGCGTGGCTCCGCTTCACCGGCTCCCTGAGGCCGGCCGGTCTAGAATCTGATCATGACGGTGGGGCTGACCCAGATGGTCGTGGAGAGTGTGCGCGTGCACATGCTGTCCTCCCAGCACGTGGTCATCCTCAAGGAGTCCGAGCGCGACCGATATCTGCCCATCTGGATCGGGCCGTGGGAGGCCAATGCCATTGCCATGAAGCTTCAGGGCGTGTCTCCGGAACGGCCGCTGACGCACGACCTGTTCTGGCAGACCCTATCCGCGATAGGTGCCAGTGTGCAGCGCATCGTGGTCAGCGACCTGGCTGACGAGACCTATCGGGCACGTCTGGTGCTGGAGGTGGGGGACAAGATCGTGGAGATGGACGCGCGGCCAAGCGACGCCATCGCTCTGGCCGTCCGGAGCGAGGCGCCGATCTATGCCACGGACGCCGTGCTGGACCGAGCGGGCGTGACGCCCGAGGCCGACGAGGACGAGAAGCTCTCCGTCTTCCGGGAGTTCATCAACTCGCTGGACATCGACCTCGAGACGGGCACCGGTGAAGGTCCGCCCGACCCGCCGCGAGAGTCGGGTACCGACGGGCGCCCACCCGACTGACTAGGCGGGGGCGGCTCCATCGGCATCGTCGAGTGGGCCCAGCACTGGTTCTCCGCGGCGCAGCGCGGCCCTCCGGTTCGCCCCCAGGCGAAGCCTCAGGGCCCAGAAGTCCTTCACGGCGCGGAACACCACGCGAGGATCGGCTCCTGAGGCCTGGCCGGCCGTGCGCGGATGATGGGGCACCCCCACCTCCACGACGGTGCGACCCACCTCGCGCAGCTTGATAAGCAGTTCCGCGGACAGGAACGCGCCGCGCGACTCCAGGCGGATGCCCTCCAGGGCCGCGCGGTGGACCAGCTTGCAGGCGCAGTCGACGTCACGCAGCCGTAGCCCGAAGAACATGCGCAGGCACGCTCGATAGGCCCGCGCGTAGGCCAGGCGGACCAACGGGTCGGCCCGCTTGATGCGGTAGCCAGCCACGATATCCGGCGAGCGTCCCTCATCGGTCCCCGCCGCCAGGCGGTCCACCAGCGCGCGCAGGTCGGCGATGCGGAACTGTCGATCGCCGTCGGTGAAGCAGACGAGGTCATAGCGGGCCGCACGGAAGCCGCTGCGCAGGGCCGCGCCATAGCCGCGATTGGTGGGATGGTGGACGACGCGCACCAGATCGGGGTTCTCAGCGGCGAGCCGATCGGCGATCTGGCCGGTCCCATCTCGGCTGCCGTCGTCCACGCAGATGATCTCGTAGCGCTCGGCCAGGCTGGGCAGCTCCACGAGCGCCTCTGCCACCAATCGTTCGACGTTCTCCGCCTCGTCATGCGCGGGGAAGAAGTAGGAGAGGGCGGGCACACGGCCACCGCGCTCGATAGAGGGAAGCCCGGTCACGGTGGTGGGGGCCCGGCGGTGACAGGGCCGGGCTGGCTGGTCACCGCTCGATCGTAACCGACCTCTCCAGGAAGGACCCTCCACACGTCGCCGCCGGGCACGCCCTGGACCAGGGCGAGCGGATAGCGCGACGCGACTGCCTCGATGTCGTGCGGCAGGCGGATGATGTAAACGGGCCGCTTGCCAAGATATCGATCGATGGCACCGTAAACGTCGCCCAGGCCGTCATCCAGGATGGTCCGGTCATCGAGCACCAGGATGTCCTCGCGCCGCCCCTCCACGAACTGCCCGTACCACATCGGCGTGGAGTAGCTCCACCAGGAAACGATCACCGCGTCCGGCTCCAGCACGGCGAAGGCTGCATCGAGCCAGACCCGGGCACCACGGTCGTCTGATGCGTCCACCCGCTGATAGGTCGTTGGGAGCGAGACCAGGGTAGGCGCCAGCAGCGCGAGGACGAGGAGGACTGGCATGGTCCTCGGTAGGACGCTGCGGATCTCGAGGCCGCGCGGCATGCGCCCCACCGGCCAGCGTTCCCGCCGCCGCTCCGCCAGCCGCTCCAGGCCAGCCAAAGCCAGCGCCAGGGGTAGCATGGCGAACAGGACCGCCACCATCAGTGGCACCAGGTAGTAGCGCTCGATGCTGGCATTCTGGTAACCCAGCGCGAAGCCCCAGGTGATGCCGAACCAGAGGCCCAGCAGGGCCGACTCCCTGCGCCAGCGTCGTGCCCCCACCACCACACCGACCAGCGACAGGATGGCGATGGGCCCCAGTTCGAGCCAGAGCTGATGCCACACGATGCGGGTCCCGTCGACCAGCGAGGGGAGCGGCGAGAACGTGCCGCGGAACTGTTCGCCGAGCACCAGGTAGCGAAAGCCTCCGATGACCGAACCGTCAAGGCCCAGGTTGATCCATGCCTGCGGATCGGCGTAGTCGAGGGGCGGGTCCATCGCCGAGCGGATGGGAAGGTAGAGGTACAGGACCACGGTGGTCAGGGCCAGTGCGGCCGCACAGCCCAGGACGAGGCGCCAACGCCGCAGCAGCCCTGGCTCTGTCAGGAGTAGGAAGGCCGCGATGCCGGGTGCCAGCAAGAGCGTCAGGGCATGGTTGCCCAGGGCCAGGCCATAGATGACTGCCGAGGCCAGCAGCCAGCCATCACCCCGGCCGTCACCCGTTCGTCGTCGTGCCGACCAGACCAACAGGGTGACCAGTAGCAGCGCGACCAGCGTCAGATGCAGGGCATGGGCGTCTGCGCGCAGGGCGTTGCTCCAGACGGTGGGCGCCAGTCCCAGCAGAAGCCCTGCAGCGAGGCCCAGCAAGCGCCGTCGGGTGAGCAGCGTGACCGCCACCGCCAGCAGCCCGGCCGCAGCGGCCATCAGGAGCGCGTTCAGCAGATTGGCACGGAAGGCCTCGGCGCCAAAGGGCTGCAGCAGCACGGAGGCAAGCCAGGCGAGAAGCGTGTAGGCGGGATAGCCGGTGGGATGGGCGATGCCCAGCACCGGCCCGATGGCCTGGAACTCGGCGGTATCCCAGAATCCGACGCCGGGCATCAGCGTGGGTACGTAAAGTGCGAGGCAGAGAAGGCCCGCTCCGAGCGCTGGCCAGCCCACCGCCAGGAAGTGGGCCGCCCTCACCATCCCAGCGTGACCCCCCAGTAGACGCCCCAGGCGTTGATGAGCACCGATAGCGCCACCAGGAGCACGGTCAGCGGGCGCACCCCGTAGAGCGCGATGCCGACCGCTACGGGGATCATGGCGAACGGCGCGAAGTCGTTGCTGAAGCGGTAGCCGAACTGCACCCAGCCCTGACTGAAGTGCATCAGGTTGAGCAGGGCGATGGCGCTGACAGCCAGTCCCACGCCGACAGCCCAACGCCGGCGCTCGCTGCGCCACATGGCCAGCAGTCCGGGCACTCCCAGCAGGATGGCCGGGCTGGTGAGGAGCAGGCTCATGCCCAGTGGGTCAGGGCGGACCAGCGGACAGTCGCGGTCGAAGAGGAGTCCCAGGCCTTCCGGCAGCGGCCGGAAATCGGGATCGGACAGGTCACTGCAGATGTCCGCCGAAATGGCTGGCGTCATGGGCGGCCAGGCCAGCATGATCGCCGCGTTCTGGGGCACATAGCGGGGGTCCTCGATGGCCCACTCTCCGTAGCGGATCAGCTCGGGCCGCGGCGAGTACTCCGTCTCGTAGAGGTACTCGTAGGCAGGGTGGAAGAGGTGTCCTGTGCCGGCCAGGTTGTAGAGCAGCAGCAACGCGACGGGGATGACCGCGCCGAGCCCGGCCGAGAAGGCGCGTCGGAAGAGGGTCCCGCCGGCTCCGGCGAACACGAAGAAGGGTGCCCCGAAGATGACCGGCAGGCGTGCCAACGCGGCGACGCCCAACAGCAGGCCGGCCAGGAACTGCCGCGGCTCGACGGTACCCAGCACCAGGCGCACGCGACCTGACACCTGCTCGCGGCGCTCGGCGTCCAGCGCGGCCCTGATGGCCAGGAACAGGAAGGTCGAGGCCAGCACGTGGGCCAGGAACCAGGTACTGCCCAGCATCGCGGCATACCAGGCCACCGTGCCGAAGGCGTAGAACGTGGTGGCCAGGACGGCGGCGCCGCGCTGCGGAGTGACGCCCAGGACGAGGCGCCAGCAGAGGCCCACGTTGATGGCGCCGAACAGCGCCGCCACGAGGGCCGCGTTGGCGGCCAGGCCGAAGATGGCCACCAGGGGCAGCAGCACGATGGCCGGCAGGGGCGGGAAGGGGATCAGTCCGAAGCCGGGCCGATCGTCCAGCGGCAGGACATCCTGGAAGTAGTCGTTGCGGAAAGGCCCGACCACGGGGTAGGTGATGGCCACGCGACCCTGGAGCCAGGCGTCGGCCTGCCACACGAAGTGGTTGTAGAAGTTGCGCCGCTCGGGGTTCGAGCCGATGTAGATGGCCAGGGCGAGCATCACGAAGAGTCCGCCGATCCACACGGGATCGACGCGCTCCAGCGCAGCCCCCCACCCGCCGACGGGCGATCCGTGACCCGTGCCGCGGCCGGCTGCGGTGCCGGTGGTCTTGGTTATACTGCCGGTCACCTCGTCGCACTTCCCCTTGGAGGCCGGTCCGCGTTGACTTCGACCCCGGCGGAAAGGGTCGACCGCGTCCACCGGGCGTCTGATCGCCGGCCCCGAGCAGCGTCGGCGACCTCCGCGCTCGCGATGCTGTTGCTCGCCGGTCTGGCCCTCCGGCTCACTATCGCATACATCCTCCTGCCCGGGTCCGGCTTCGAAAGCGACCTGGCCTCGTTCGCAGGGTGGACGCGAAGGCTCGTGGAGGTCGGTCCGGGCGCCTTCTACGATCCCGGCCTGTTCGCCGATTACCCGCCCGGCTACCTCTACGTGCTGTGGGCCGTCGGCCTGCTGGCGGGCCTGCTCGGGCCGCTGGTTGGCAGCGCTCCTGACGCCATCATCGGCACCCTCATCAAGCTGCCACCGATGCTCGCCGACGTGGCCCTGGCCGCGCTTCTCTACCGCATGGTCAGTCGCTGGTCCAGCACTCCCGGACAGAGTGCGCCGCGTCTGGGACTGCTCGCGGCCGGCCTCTACCTGTTCAACCCGGTGACCTGGTACGACTCCGCCTTATGGGGCCAGACCGACGCCGTCGGCGCGCTGGTCATGCTGCTCGGCTTGGCCGCCCTGTTGCGGGGCAACCCCGAAGGTGCGGCCGTCCTGGCCGTCTTGGCCGGCCTCGTCAAGCCACAGTTCGGCGTGGTCCTGGCACCGATCGTGGCGGTCGTTCTGCTGCGACGCCACCTTCTGGCCCCTGGATCGGGCCCGACTCACCGCCCCTGGCTGCCGGGTGGGCTGGCAGAGCGCGCCAGACGGACCCAGGGCCCGTTACGCATTGTCACGAGCGCCCTGGCAGGGCTGGCCATGCTCATCCTGGCCATCTCGCCGTTCAGCCTTGACATCCCAAGCTACCTCGAGCTCATGGCCAGGACGGCCGGCGGGTACGAGTGGCTCAGCGTGAACGCCTACAACCCATGGGCGCTGGCAGGCGCGGCAGGCACGCCGCCCTTGGCCGCCACCGGACAATGGTCGCCGGACACCCTTCCATTCCTCGGGCCGCTTCCCGGGGTGCTCATCGGGACGCTGCTCCTTGCTGGCGGCTTCGTTGTCGGGCTGGGGCGGCTGCTGTGGCGTGCGGATCGTTGGTCGATCGTCGTGGTGACGGTCTTCTTGTCGCTGTGCTTCTTCATCCTGCCCACGCGCGTGCACGAGCGGTACCTCTTCCCGGCCTTTGCCTTCCTGCCCCTGCTGGCCGCCGCGGGGGGCAAGTGGCGCTGGGCTACGGTGGCGCTGGCGGTCGGATCGTTCATGAACCTGCACGGGATCCTGACCATCGACATCTATGGCACGGATAACGTAGCGGGCCTGCCCCTGGGTGAACTGTTCCGCTCCTACCCCGGCGTGCTGGCCAGCGTCCTGCTCCAGACCTCGACCTTCGTCTTCGTGGCGTGGCAACTGCGGCCCTCAGCGCTGCGACTCCCGGACCCACTCGCGCGCGCCACGAGCGAGGGGCGGATCGGCGCCTGGCAGCCCCATGACGGCACCGCGGCGGGCTCGGTGTCAGCACCCGCCGCGGGTCGGACGACCGGCCCTTCGTCCGACGGACCTTCGTCCGACGGCCTCCCGTCCGATGCGTTGGCGTTCCGTGGCCTGGCGACCGGCGGGCTCGCCCCGGGGCCCGAGACCCTCGCGGTCAGGGCCCCACCGCGAGCACCGGGGTTGCTGGACCGGATCCGACCGCACTTCGACGTCCGCTCGCTGCGCTCCGACCGCTCCAGAGAGCTCCATGGCGAGCCCGCCGGGCGCTTCGACCGGCTCGATCTGCTACTGCTCGTGCTACTCGTGCTGGGCACCCTGTCCGTGCGCACGTACCGCCTGGACGAGCCCTACGACATGCACTTCGACGAGGTCTACCACGCACGGACCGCGACCGAGTTCCTCCAGGACTGGCGCTATGGCATAGGTCACTCGATCTACGAGTACACCCACCCGCATCTCGCCAAGTACGGCATGGCCCTGGGCCTTATGGCCTTTGGGAACGACCGCGTGACTGCCACCGCTGAGCTGGGCCTCGCCGTCAACGACGCGGCCATCGAGCGGCGCTGGAGCCCCTCCGGACTGGGCGGCGAGCGCAATGGTGACCGCATCTACGTGGCCAGTGAGAGTGAGGTGCGGGTATATGACCTGCGCGAACGCTCACTGGTGGCGACCTTGCCCTTCGCCGCGACGCAGCTGGCCATCGACCCAACCTCTCATACGCTCTATCTGGCAGGAGGTCCCGCCGGAGGGGTCTTCCACGTGGCCACGGCTGATCTCGATCTGGCACGCCGCGACCCATCACGACCGCCTCCGATACCGAACGAGCTGGCATCCCTCGACGGGCTCCCCAGCGTGATCGATGGCCTTTCCGCGGTGGATGGGCGCCTCATCGTCCGCTTTGGCGGTGACACGCTGGTGAGTCTGGATGGGTTGACCGGCGAACAGACCGGGCAGGGCCTGGTCGAGGGCGCCACCGAGGTGTCAGGCGTTCCGTCGGCGGAGCGGGTCTTGGTCGACCCGTCGCTGGTCGACGATCCGGCTGCACTGGCGCAGGGTCTGGCCGAGGTGCTGGGAGCCGACGCGGCGGCCATCGAGTCGGACATCACGTCGGCCGACGGGCCGTTCGTCGTGGCGGCCTACCCCGATGAGGACACCAGGACGGATCTCCAGGCCGCCATCGACGACGGTGAGCTGCCGGGCGTGACCATCGAGTCGGGGCCAGCCCTGGCAGTGGCCGGCACGGCGGGCGTCGGCTTCCTTGACGCGATCACACTCGAGCTGCTCGAGTCCGTCACCTTGGATGATCCGGTCAGCGGCATGGTCCTCATCGATGGACTGGAGCACCCCACCCTCTACGCGGCCGCTGGTGAACAGCTCCTGACGGTCCCCATCGAGGATGGCGGTC
>JALZLQ010000274.1 GCA_030858605.1 Chloroflexota bacterium | reverse complement strand
ATCGGGACACTGCGGTCGCGGTCGCGCACCCACTCGGGCGGAGTGGTGCCCGCCTCGGTTATGCGCCGCAGGGCACGGGCGAGGCTTCGACTCCCGCCGGTGCCACTAGCGGGGCGCGCGCTCAGGGAAATGTCGAGCTCGACCAGCCGGTGCGCGGAGCCGGCGATCGACTCTGCCCGCTCCCGCTCCCGCCAAGGGTAGGAGACGACCCAGTGGCCAGGCTCGCTGGTGCGGTGGATGGACACCGGGATGCGCGCTCGTGCGACGCTCGTGGCTCGCCCTTCATCGGCCAGCCAGGCCGCGGCACCGGAGAGGGCGTGGAGACGCCGGACCCACAGGGCCAGGTTCCGGACCGAGGCGGGCGCGTTCCGGAGAGGTACGGCCGCGCCGAGACGCACCTCAGCGTGCTTGCCTGGGGAGCGCTGACCGAACCAGGTGCGCCGGCGACCGATGCCCACTTCCAGCTTGACGGCGGGTTCCAGCCGATAGACGTTGGGGCCGTCCAGCAGGCGGATCTCCACGAGGCGCACGGGCGGGAGTATAGGGTGGGACGAGGGTGGGAGCGCTAGACTGCCGGCCGTGGAAGACGATCGGACGGAAGCTTCCGGCCCGCAGCTGAGCGATGCGGAGCTGGCCGGGTTGCGGGCCGCCGTGGCGCGTGCCGAGCCGGGTTACCTGGCCGACCTGGAACGTCTGGTGAACATCGACTGCGGCTCATACACCAAGTCGGGAGTCGACGAGGTAGGTCGCTGGGTGGCGCAGGCACTGACTGACCTGGGCGCGTCCGTCGAGATCGTTCCGAACGAGCAGTTCGGCGACACGGTCGTGGGGCGGTTCGCGGGTGACGCCGAGGGTCCTTCCGCGCTGCTCATCGGGCACATGGATACCGTCTTCGACGCCGGCACGGTGGCGCAGCGGCCGTTCCGCGTGGAGGGTGGGCGCGCGACGGGTCCGGGCGTGACGGACATGAAGAGCGGCCTCTTGGCCGGGGTCTATGCGCTGCGGGCGTTGCGCGAGGTCGGTGCCGTGCGAGATGGAGGCGGTCCTGATGCAGCGTGGCTGCCCTTCCGCTCGCTGGTCTTCGTGGCCAACCCGGATGAGGAGATCGGCTCGCCCGTGAGTTCGCCGGTGATCCGACGCTACGCCGCGCAGAGCGATCTGGCACTGGTCCTGGAGTGCGCCCGTGCCAACGGCGACATCGTCTCGTCGCGGAAGGGCGTGGCCGATCTGCACATCCGGCTGGCGGGTCGCGCCGCGCACGCCGGCGTGGAGCCAGAAAAGGGTCGCAGCGCCGTGCTGGAAGCGGCCCACAAGATCCTGGCCCTGCACGCGCTGAGTGGGCGCTGGCCGGGGGTGACCGTGAATGCCGGTGTGGTGGAGGGCGGCACACGTCCCAACGTGGTGGCGGAGCGCGCGCTGCTGAAGGTAGACCTTCGCGCGGTCACCAGGGAGTCGATGGAGGAGGCCGAGGCCGCCATCCGGGAGATCGCCGCAAACAGCACGGTCCCGGACGTCACGGCGGAAGTAGAGGAGCACGGTCGCCACTGGCCGATGGAGAAGCTGGAGCGCTCGACCCGGCTCGTGGAACAGGCACAGGCGCTGGCCGAGCGGCTGGGCTTCGAGCTGCGCGACGCCGCGACCGGCGGCGCGTCTGACGCGAACACGACCGCGGGGATGGGCGTGCCAACCATCGACGGACTCGGCCCGGTGGGGGGCAACGATCACTCGCCGGCCGAGTATCTGGAGCTTGGATCAGTGGTGGCGCGGGTCACGTTGCTGGCCGCCCTGCTGCTGGCTCTGGGCAGGGACGACGTGGTCGCGTCCTGGCGAGCGTAGCGGGCCGCCGACCGCGCCATACCGCTCGTGAACGGCCGGGTTTCGTCTAGCCGCGACCCTTCGGCTGGGAGTCGCTGCGCACTGGAACCAGTCAGCCCACCTGCACATCGATGGTGTGGTGGCCGCGCGCGCCGTCGGGATCGGGTCGGGTCCGCTCCGCGGTCTGCACGTCGCCCCTGCCGTCGGTGGCACGCACCTGGATGACGTGACGCCCGGGAGTCGCCTGCCACTCGCGCCTCCACTGCACCCAGGTATCGTCAGAAAGCGGCTGGGACAGCTCGGAGGCCTGCCAGGCGCCGTCGTCCACGCGCACCTCCACCATCTCCACGCCACGAGTAGGCGCCCAGGCCACACCGGCGATGGTCACCAGTCCGGCCGGTACGGTAGCCCCGCGACGCGGCACATCGATGCGTGACTGCGTCAGGATCGGCCCGAGCTTGCTCCAGCCGAGCGGCACCCAGTAGGCGTCGAAAGCCTCCAGGGTGGTCAGTTCGATCTCGGCCAGCCATTTGGTGGCGCTGACGTAGCCGAACAGCCCGGGCACGATGAGGCGAGCCGGGAAACCATGCGCCCGTGGCAGCGGCTCGCCGTTCATCTGAACCGCGATGAGCGCTTCACGTCCGTCGTCCAAAGCGACCTCGGTCGGGAAACCCGCCGTCCAGCCATCGAAGGCCCGTCCCACGATCTGCGTGGCGCCCGGCTGGACGCCGGCCATGTCGAGGACGTCGCGCAAGGGCACGCCAGTCCACCTGGCGTTGCCCACGAGGTCGCCGCCGACTTCGTTGGAGACGCAGGCGATGGTCACGTAGCGGTCGACGAGCGGCATCGCCAGGAGCTGCGCGTACGTCAGCTCGATCTCCTGGTCGACCATCCCGTGGACGCGCACGCTCCAGGTGTCTGCGCTGATGGTAGGCACCACCAGGTTGACGTCGATGCGGTAGAACTCCTCGTTGGGCACGATCAAGGGGGTGATGCCAGGCACCTCTAGCATCGCGGCCGCTGGCGGTGGTGCCAGCGTCTGGGACGGAGGCGGGATAGGGACCGCTGCGCTGACCGGGATG
Organism: Chloroflexota bacterium; assembly: GCA_030858605.1. Classification (GTDB taxonomy): domain Bacteria; phylum Chloroflexota; class Limnocylindria; order Limnocylindrales; family CSP1-4; genus Palsa-1032. The sequence goes on along the minus strand of JALZLQ010000274.1, from coordinate 307 downwards.
TCGCGCAGACCGATGAAGTAGCGACCCAGCACGGCACCGACCGCGGCCAGTGCCATCGTGGCTCCGGCTCGGAGGAGGAATGTGCGCCGCTGTGGATCGGTGGCTGTGCTGCCGGTCCCGATGGGAGCCCAGGCTGGACGATACCCATCCTCGGTCGGGACTCCTCGATGGCTCGGCCGTGAGAGGAGCCAGCGCAGGATGAACACGGCCACGGCCACGGCGACTGCAGTGCTGAGCAAGGCGAGCATCGCCGTGGACTCGGGGTCCTGCAGCGCGGCGAACAGGGCGAGTGCCCCGAAAGCGAGGT
>JALZLQ010000271.1 GCA_030858605.1 Chloroflexota bacterium | reverse complement strand
CCATCCGCGTCCTCACGGGAGCGGTCCATCCGACGGTCGGCCACGTGCGTGTGCTGGGCGATGACCCGCGTCGCTTCCACCGTGCCACGAGGGAGCAGATCGGCTACATGCCGCAGCTCTTCGTGCTCTACCCCGATCTGACCGCCCGCGAGAATGTGGACGTCATCGGCGCCCTGTTCGGGCTGTTGTGGCGGCGGCGTCGCCGGCGTACCCGGGAAGTGCTGGAGCTGGTAGACCTGTGGGAGGCTCGCAATAGGCGCGCCTCACAGCTGTCGGGGGGCATGCAACGCCGGCTGGAGCTGGCCTGTGCCCTGGTCCACGAGCCGCAGTTGTTCTTCCTGGACGAGCCCACTGCTGGACTGGATCCACTACTTCGACAGTCCGTTTGGAATGAGTTGCGGCGCCTGCGCGACGAGGGCCGGACGCTGTTCGTCACCACGCAGCATGTGGGCGAGGCGGAGTACTGCGACGCGGTCGCGCTCATCTCTGATGGCCGGCTGGTGGCCCTGGCGCCGCCCGACCATCTTCGAAAGCAGGCTCTGGGCGGCGACGTGATAGAGGTCGAGACGGAGGTGCCCTTCGACCTGCGCCGCCTGCCGCCCATCACCGGCGTCACGTCCGTGCGCCACCGCGGGCCGCGCGAGCTGCTCTTCTTGGCGCAGGATGCGGGCGCCGCCACGCCGGACATCATCGCGGCCATCGAAGCGGGGGGCGGACAGGTGACCGCGAGCCGAGAGTACCGGCCATCCTTCGACGACGTGTTCACGCTCCTCGTGGAGGGGCACCGTGAGGCGTCCGAGATCGCGGCCAACGGGTCATGAGCATCTTCATCGGGACGGCCAAGAGCGCCACCCGCATCCTTTCGCAGACGCGCAAGGAGCTCATCCAGATCGTCCGGCGGCCAGCCGCTTTCATCAGCCTGGTGCTGGGGCCCTTCCTCCTGATGGCGCTGTTCGGCGTCGGATTCACGGGCGTGCGGGCACCGCTCGAGACCATCCTCGTCATCCCTCCCGAAGTCTCACTTCCCCGCGACGCGGCCTTCTACCAGGAACTCACAGGGCCGTCCATGCACATCCGATCCGTGATCGAAAGGCGGCAGGAGGCGGATCGCGCTCTGGCCGCTCGCGAGGTGGACATCGTCGTCGTGGCGCCTTCGGACGCGATCACCGCCTTCCGGGAGGGACGCCACGCCGAGATAGAGGTCGTGTACGACGAGATCGACCCGACGCTGGACACCTACGCGCGCGTCATCGCCTACAACCTTTCGCAGGAGGTGAACAAGGAGATCCTTCGTCGTGCCGTCGAGGAGGGCGAGGCTTATGCGCTTACCCGGCTCGATGCGGAAGGCTCTCTCACGGAGATCCCGCCTGACGTCATCGCGGAGCCGACCCGCGCCACCGCCAGCAACGTTGCACCCACCACGCCCAACATCGTGCAGTTCTTCGCGCCAGCCATCCTCGCGCTCGTGCTCCAGCATATGGCCGTGACCCTGAGCGGCCTGTCGCTGGTCCGCGAGCGCCTCTCGGGGACCATGGAGATCTTCCGGGTGTCGCCCATCAATTCCGTGGAGCTGTTGCTGGGCAAGTACCTGGGCTTCGGCATCATCAGTGCCTTGCTGGCCGCCTCGGTGGTGCTGCTCATGGTCTACGGGCTGGGCACACCGCTGCTGGGTTCGCCCCTGGTCCTGGCGGGCATCGTGGCGCTCCTGGTCTTCGCGTCGCTCGGCCTGGGCCTGCTCATCTCGGTGATCGCGGATTCGGAGCGGCAGGCCGTGCAACTCTCCCTGCTCGTTCTGTTGGCCTCGGTCTTCTTCAGCGGGATCGTGTTGCCGGTGGAGGACTTTCGAACGGAGGTGCGGGTCCTGGCCTACGGGCTTCCGGTGACCCACGGCATAACTCTCCTGCAACAGATCACGCTTCGGGGGACCATCGCCACGGAGTGGCAGATCGCTGTGCTGGCGGGCAGTGGCGTGGTGTTGCTGCTCCTGACCGCTTTCCTTCTGCGACGCCAGCTGACCCGCTCGGTCCGAGGCTAGCTCGCACCTCTATCCGTCCGCCTGGTCCTCGTCGTCCGCCTGGTCCTCGTCGTCTCCGAACGTGAGGAAACGCAGGACCAGGAACATGAGCACCCCGCCGCCTATGCCCAGGATGTAGAGGCCCGACCCGACGGCCATGCCCGCTGCCGCGACCGCCCAGATGCCCGCCGCGGTAGTCAACCCGACCACGCCGGAGCGGACTTGGATTATGGTGCCGGCCCCCAGGAAGCCGATGCCCGTGACTATCTGCGCAGCCACTCGCGAAGCGGGGTCGCCCGGTCCGAAGGCGTAGATGCCGACCAGCGTGAAGAGAGCGCTGCCCATCCCGACCAATACGTTGGTACGCACGCCCGCGGGCTTGTTCTTGGACTCCCGGTCGAAGCCGATGAGCAGTGCCACGACACCCGCGATGGTCAGCCGGAGGAGACCC
>JALZLQ010000250.1 GCA_030858605.1 Chloroflexota bacterium | reverse complement strand
CCGAACGGACCTCCGGCCGTCATGAAGAAGCTCAGGTAGAACAGGTTGAAGGTGATCACGAAGCCGTAGATGGCGTAGGGCAGCATGGCCGGGCGCAGGAAGACGAGGGTCACGTTCCTGAAGCGCTGCCACGGGCCGGCGCCATCCATCTCCGCCGCTTCATAGAGTTCCTTGGGGATGCTCTGCAGGGCTCCGGTGGCAACGACGGCGTTGAGCGGCCAGCCCAGCCAGGTGTTGGCGATGAGCAATGCGAAAAAGGCCAGGGGCATCAACGGCAGGATGTCCTGCGGTGCCCGCAGCCAGTCGATCTCGAAGGCCTCGGCGGGGATGCGCGCCAGGCCGCCCAGGCCGATGAGGGCCTGGTTGATGACACCGTCGCGCGTGTCGAACATGTTGCGCCAGACGGTGGCCACGATGATGGGCGGGATGACCACGGGCAGGATGTAGAGCGCGCGCCAGAAGCGTCGGAAGCGGAGTCCCGGCTGGTTGAGCAGGAGCGCCACGCCGACGCCGATGATGACGTGGATGACCACGTTGGAAGCAGCCCACCAGAGGTTGAAGGCGAGCATCCGCAAGAAGGCGAAGTTGGGGATGTTGAGCCGGTCCTGGGCGATGCGCACGTAGTTGTCGACGCCCACGAAGGTGGCCGGGTTGTTAGGCAGCAGGTTCCGGAACTCGAAATCGGTGAACGAGATGTAGACCTGGAAGAGCAACGGGTAGAACGTGATGATGGCCATCACCAGGATGGCCGGAGCGATGTACAGGTAGGCCGTCCTGGCGTCCCTGGACAGCCGGATGCCCCTGGGCCGCGTCAGCCCCGGATCAGCAGATGCGGCGCTCATCCCGTTCCTCTCCAGCTATCGTGGAAGGTGGAGACGCCCGGAGGCGCCTCCACCCGGATGATCAGAGGCTACTGCTCGTTGGCCTCGTTCATGGCCGCACACGCGTCGGCGATGGCCGTCTCCGGATCGGCGCCGGTGGCCAGCACCAGGTCCAGGGCGTTGCCGAAGGGGCCCCAGAAGTTGTTGAGCTCCGCGTTCTGCGGACGTGCCAGGCCACTCTCGACGGCCGCTGCGAACTGCTCGCTGATGGGGTCGTCGATGGCCACCGATTCGGCCGCCGGGATGTGATATGAGGTGTTGGCGAAGATCTCCTGGGCCTCTGGAGAGGTCAGGGCCAGCGCCACATCGACCGCCAACTGCGGGTCTTCCGTGTTGGGATTCACGAGCCAGCCATCGACGCCGGTCAGCGGCAGGGCCGGGCCGCCGGGTCCCTCGGGCATCGGGGCGACGCCCAGGTTGGCGACCGACTCGGCATATCCGCCGGCGGCCCAGGGGCCATCGACCAGCATGTCGATCTCGCCTTCCTTGAAGGCGTCTGAGAGGTCCGCGAAGTCGGGGTAGAAGGTCACGCCGGCGTCCTGGAGTTCGGCCAGGTAGGCATGCGCATCGGCCACGCCGCCCTGATCTGCGACGCATGTGCCTGCATCGTCCATGAGCGCACCACCGAAGGCGCCCCACCAGCCGAAGTTGTGATAAGCGCCGCCGGCGCTGCCGAAGAGGCCCACGGTGTAGTCACCGTTCTGGACGCCGGTCAGCAGCTCGTCGGTCGTGGCGGGCGCCGTGGCCACTGTGTCGGCGTTGTAGTAGAGGGCCACCGCCTTCAGCGACTCGGGCACCTGGTAGAGCACACCGTCGACCTTGGATCCTTCGACCGCGAGCTCTAGCGTGCCCGACAGGCCGTCGCCGATGTAGTCGTCCAGGGCCACGATGGTGCCGTCGCGAGAGAGCTGGCCGAGCGAGTCGTTGGGGACGATGAACAGGTCGGGTCCGCCGGTGCCGGCGACCTCCAGACCGTATCGATCGAAGACGCCGTCGAATGGCTGCTCGACCACCTCGAGGTTCAGCTCGGGATTGTCAGCACGGACCTGCTCCAGGACCTGCTCGAGAGCGTCGAGCTCGGTGCCCGCGCCAGAGCTATAGGTGTGCCAGAGCGTCAGATCGCCGCTAAGTGAACCACTCGGGGCGTCCGTGCCCGGCGTGTCGGTGCCTGGGGCGGCGCTGGTGGTCGGGACGCTGGGCACGCCAGTGGCGGGAACCGGGGTGGTGGTGCCGCCAGTACAGGCGGCGATGGTGAGCGCCAGCGTCATCAGGATGACGGCAGGCTTCAAGGTTCGGATCATGGGGACTGGTGCTCCTCCTCGTTTCGGCCGACTTGCTCGGCCCTCTTGTGGATCAGGTGATGGATGTGCACTTTCTCGCGGGCGTGCCGCAGCTGCACGCCGTGGGGATGATGCCTCAGGCGTGTGCCATCACCTCCTGACGTGGGCTCCCGACCTGATCGGCGGGATCGGCGGAAGCAGTGGATGCGCGCAGGACAAGGCGCGTTTCGAGGACCTTGCGTCGCGGGGCGCTGCCGGCATCGGCGATGCCCTCGAGCAGCATGCGCGCCGCCTCTTCGCCCTTCTCCTGGACCGGTTGGTGCACGGTCGTCAAAGGCGGATCGGTGAAGGCTGTGAAGGGCAGGTCGTCGAAACCGACCACGCTCAGATCGCGCGGCACGGCCAGACCGACCGAGCGAGCCGCCCGGATGACACCGATGGCGGCCACATCACTCATGGCCAGGACGCCAGTCGGCCGCAGACCATCCTGCCAGGCGGTCAGGAAGGCAGCCTCGCCTCCTTCGAACGTCGCCGGCGCCACCACCGTCCAGGCACCCGCGACGTCCGCTTCGTGCGCTGCCAGCTCGCTGCGATACCCACGCAGGCGGCGTCCCATGACGCTCTCGCGGACCTCGCTCCCCAGGGCGGGCGGCTCCATGCTGACGATGAGCACCCGCTGATGGCCAAGCGCTACCAGGTGTCGCGCGGCCTCGCGTGCGCCACCTTCATCGTCGACGGTCACCGCGCCCCGACCGAACCACGGCGGAGCGTCGACCACCACGACCGCCAGGCTCGTGCGGCGCAGGGCGTCGATCTCCGAATGGCGATCGCCGACCCCGATGACCACGATGCCATCGACCGTTGCCCGCCCCAGCGCCCGATCGAGTGAGCCCTCCAGCGGCGAGATGAACTGAAGCGCGAAGCCAGCCTCCTCCACCACGCGCGCCACGCCCTGCGTGAAGAGGGCGAAGAAGGGGTTGGCGAAGGCCCGGTCGAGCGGCTGCGGCGTGACGATGCCCAGCGTGGCCGTCTGTCCGGCGGAGAGCATGCGCGCCACGGGGTGTGGCCGATAGCCGAGGCCCGCCGCCACCTCGTGGATGCGCTGCGCGGTCGCCGGCCTCAGCCGCGCCGGCTGGTTGAAGGCGAACGAGACTGCGGCTTTGGACACGCCCGCCTCTCGGGCGACATCTGCGATCCGTGGTCGTGTGGTCCGCTGTGCCACTCGGCGTCCTTCAAGAGCCGGTCGACGGCGGCCTCCTCCGCGCAACCTAAACCGGTTTAGGTACCGTAGCGCTCGGACGGTCGCCGAGTCAATAGCTGGAGGACATGCGTGGCAGAATCGTCGGCGATGGTCCGACTCTGGCGTGGCATGCCCGTTGGCGTGCGCATCTTCCTTGCCTACGCCTTCCTGATCCTGGCGTTCATCGGGATCACGCTGCCCATCGTGGTGGCACAGGCCGTGGAGGCGCCGATCTCGATGCTGGGCATCATCTGGATGGCGCTGCTTGCGTACCTCATCTTCACCATGACCCTGGTGCTCCAGCGCAAGGAGGCTGCCTACGCGCTGGCGCTCGGATTGGCCACCTTGACCGTGCCTCTGGTCCCGATGCTTTACCTTTCACCTGCCGGGGTCCCCGGAGCACTCTTCGCCGTGATCATCACGGTGCTCGTGTTCTGGGCCCTTAGACGCCCCGGCGTCCGCCCTTGGTTCAACGAACCGTGACCGTCCGACACCGAGAGGTCCTTCGTGAGTAAACGTCCCCGCCGCAATCGCCCGCCCGCTCGACGTACGGGTCCTAACACGCGGCCAAGCCCCTCGACCGACCCGTCCGGCCTTGCGGCAGACGACCGCTCCGCTTCCGGCGAAACGGCGGCCGGTGCGGCCAGCACTGGTGCGGGCGGCGGCAACCGATCGGGGGCCACCACGCGACCGACCCGTCGCACCACACGCTCGACACGACGCGTCGAGCCGCGCAAGAGCTTCGCCGACCGGTACAAGGGGATCCTGTTGGGCGCCTTCGCCCTGGTCGGCGCCGGCCTCATCGGCTTCGTCTTCCTCCAGTCGACCGGCGCCGCGGCCTACACCTGTGCCACCCAGATGACGCCTGGTCCGGGCGAATCGGTGCCCACGCCCTCGCCCACCTTCCGAGCGACGCCGACCGGAGACGCCACGGCCAGCGGCTCACCTGCGGCCAGTGGCTCGCCGGGCGCGAGTGACTCCCCGAGCGCGAGCGGCTCACCAGACGCGAGCGGCTCACCCGACGCGAGTGGCTCGCCGGGCGCGAGCGGCTCACCTGCGG